>CAYNXU010000022.1:6065-13751 GCA_964401225.1 uncultured Nitrosomonas sp. | reverse complement strand
ATACATAGTTTCTTTCATCATCAGGGGTGGCTGCAACTGCAATGACCGTTAGGGTACCCTTAACATTATTAGTAGATGAATAGGCGAAAAGGGAAAAGTTACCTGATTAGGATTAGGAAGCGCAAGAGAATTGTTCCTAGGAAGCTGTCCGAGAATAGCGATCGCGCAGCGAGAGCGAGGCTGGTTGAGCAGGATTTTTCGATTATTTGAGGCGAATAGTCGTTCTATTTAACAAAAAGAATCGGAAAATCCAGCCAATCAAGCTCGTTCGCAGTAGATCAGTCTATTCTCGGACAGTCTCCTAGCCTCTCTCGCCCATTAATGTTTAATGATAACATTAGAAACATCATCTTCACCGACAGTTGAGAGCGAATTCTGAACCGCTGCCGGGAGCCTCTCAGGTCTATGTTCTAATGCTAATTCTAGAACCTGATCAATCCATTTGACAGGATGAATTTTAAGCTTATTCTTTATATTTGCCGGAATTTCAGATAAGTCTTTAATATTATCTTCTGGTATCAGTACCATTTTGATGCCGCCACGTTGAGCTGCCAATAGCTTTTCTTTTAGTCCGCCTATTGGCAATATTTCCCCACGCAGCGTTATCTCACCCGTCATGGCTATCGTTGCATGCACCGGAATACCCGTCAATACAGAAACCATGGCAACGCAAATACCAATACCTGCACTGGGTCCATCCTTTGGCGTAGCCCCTTCGGGCAAGTGAATATGAATGTCTTTTTTTAAATAAAAATCATCTGTGATACCAAGTACTGCTGAACGGCTACGAACTACAGATAATGCAGCCTGAACGGATTCTTGCATCACCTCACCCAATTTCCCCGTCGTAATTGTTTTTCCTTTACCTGGTAATGCCACTGCCTCAATCGTGAGTAATTCACCACCAACTTCAGTCCATGCCAGACCGGTTACCTGTCCTATCTGATTCTTCTCTTCAGCAATACCATATGTATAACGATGAACTCCAAGATATTTACTAAGATTCCGTGAATTAACTGTAATCCCCGCTTTTTCTTTACTCTCCTTACTTACGATAGCCTTGACAACTTTGCGGCAAATCTTAGATACCTCGCGCTCCAGACTTCGAACACCTGCTTCCCTCGTATAATGTCGAACAATATCACGCAAGGCAGATTCAGACAGTATCAAATCACCTTCTTCAAGTCCATGATTTTTCATTTGTTTAGGCAATAAATACCGCTTAGCAATAGCGAGCTTCTCATCTTCTGTATAACCCGACAAGCGAATAACTTCCATACGATCAAGTAGCGCAGGAGGTATATTCAGCGTATTTGCTGTAGCCACAAACATTACATCCGATAAATCGTATTCAACCTCAATATAATGATCCACAAAAGTACTATTTTGTTCTGGATCAAGCACTTCCAATAGTGCAGATGCTGGATCTCCGCGAAAATCCATTCCCATCTTATCTACTTCATCCAATAAAAATAATGGATTTTTGACACCAACTTTCGCGATATTCTGTAGAATCTTCCCAGGCATTGACCCGATATAAGTACGGCGATGACCCCGTATTTCTGCTTCATCGCGCACCCCCCCCAGAGACATACGCACAAATTTGCGATTTGTGGCACGCGCTATTGATCTTCCCAGGGAAGTCTTACCAACGCCGGGCGGACCAATAAGACAAAGAATTGGCGCCTTTAATTTGCTAACCCTCTGTTGTACCGCCAAATATTCGACAATTCTTTCTTTGATCTTCTCTAATCCATAATGATCTTGTTCTAAAACAGCCTCAGCCTCATTGAGATCTTTGCATATCTTACTTTTCTGCTTCCATGGCAGCGAAACCAGCGTATCTATATAATTACGAACAACTGTCGCTTCAGCAGACATCGGCGACATGAGACGTAGTTTTTTTAACTCTGCCTCTGCCTTTGCAAGAGCCTCTTTAGGCAACATCGCAGCTTTAATTCTTTTCTCAATTTCTTCTAAATCCGCGCCTTCCTCACCCTCACCCAATTCTTTCTGTATAGCTTTAACCTGCTCATTCAGATAGTAATCTCGTTGGCTCTTTTCCATCTGACGCTTGACTCTTCCGCGAATGCGCTTTTCTACTTGAAGAATATCAAGCTCCGTCTCAAGTAAACCTAGCAGATGCTCCAATCGCTTCTGCACATCAAAGATTTCAAGCACTTCCTGCTTTTTCTCTAATTTCAGCGGAAGGTAAGCCGCAATGGTATCAGCTAGACGCCCAGCTTCGTCAATCCCTGCGAGTGATGCCAGTATTTCCGGGGGTATTTTTTTATTTAATTTAACAAACTGATCAAATTGTGATAATAGAGCTCGACGTGTTGCTTCTACTTCTGGAGTATTTTTACTATCAACCGAGATTCGAAGTGCCTTCCCCGAGAAATAAGATTCCGAATCAATAAATTCTATAATACGCGCCCTATAATTCCCTTCCACCAAGACTTTAACTGTACCATCAGGAAGCTTGAGCATTTGAAGAACACTCGATACACAACAAATATCATAAAGATCTCGTGGCAGAGGATCGTCCTTGGCAGCTGACTTCTGTGCTACCAGCAAAATATTTTTACCAGAATCCATAGCAAGCTCTAATGCTTGTATAGATTTTGGGCGGCCAACAAATAGTGGTATCACCATGTGCGGAAATACCACCACATCGCGTAAGGGGAGTAATGGTAGAACTAATTCAGTTGATTCGTTATCGTCAATTACTAAGGTCATATCTGCTTTTAAATTAATTACCCACAGCCCAAATCACGATGCCACTCATATTACTTAATGCACCTTCTCTATTTGAGAGCTTATAGAATTACTTAAAATGGTGAGTAATAGTGAGTAACTTGTTTACGTAGTTTCTTTACGCTTGTTTTGAGCTCTTAGTTATTTTTGGTGGATCGGAATAAATCAAGATTGGCTTAATATCTCCGTTTACCGATCCATGATCAATTACCACCTTTGAAACATTTTCTAAAGAAGGCAAATCATACATAATATCCAGGAGTGTCTCTTCCAGAATTGATCGCAAACCACGTGCGCCTGTCTTCCGTATTAGTGCTTTCTTCGCAATTGCGGTAAGTGCTTGCTCACGAAACTCTAGCTCAACCCCCCCTTCCATATGGAAAAGCTTCCAATATTGCTTGACAAGAGCATTCTTAGGTTCGGTTAAAATTTGGATCAGAGCAGACTCATTAAGTTCATCCAATGTCGCAATAACTGGCAAACGCCCAACAAACTCCGGAATTAGCCCGTACTTAATCAAGTCTTCCGGCTCAACCGCTTTTAAAATTTCATTAACTTCCTTATGGCTATCGCGATTAATTATTTCGGCGCCAAAACCAATACCTCCCTTCTCAGATCGGGATCGTATTATCTTATCAATCCCATCAAATGCCCCCCCACAAATAAACAGGATATTGGTAGTATCTATCTGGATAAACTCTTGGTTGGGATGCTTGCGCCCTCCCTGAGGGGGTACTAGAGCAACTGTGCCTTCAATTAGCTTTAATAGCGCTTGCTGCACGCCTTCACCTGAAACATCCCGAGTAATAGAGGGGTTATCAGACTTACGTGAAATCTTATCTATTTCGTCAATATAAATAATGCCACGTTGAGCCTTCTCTACATCATAATTACATTTCTGCAGTAATTTTTGAATGATATTTTCGACATCCTCACCCACATAACCCGCTTCAGTAAGCGTTGTTGCATCAGCAATTATGAATGGCACATCCAATAATCGAGCCAGTGTTTGAGCTAATAAGGTTTTACCAGAACCGGTTGGGCCGATTAAGAGAATATTACTTTTTGAAAGCTCAATATCATCAGCGTCACTGACTTTGGCCAAATTCCTTAAGCGCTTGTAATGGTTATATACGGCAACAGAGAGAATCTTTTTGGCGGGTTCTTGGCCGATAACGTACTGATCTAGAATCTGGCATATTTCACGAGGTACAGGCAAATTTGATTTGGCTAATTTCGCCGTTTCATTAATCTGCATCTCCTCACGAATAATATCGTTACAAAGATCGATACATTCATCGCAAATGAATACTGATGGCCCTGCTATTAGCTTTCTCACCTCATGCTGACTCTTGCCACAAAAGGAGCAATAGAGAAGTTTATCGCCATTCATTTTTTCAGACATAATTTAACTCCGTCACCATTGAGCAAAAGCCATCATTACAAAAAAATAATATTGAACCCAAATTAAGTCAAACAAGCTTGATTTATTTTTTAATATCTCTACTCGTTAATACCGCATCTACAAGACCATACTTCACTGATTCTTCAGCACTAAGAAAATTATCGCGATCGGTATCTTTCTCAATAGTTTTTACTGACTGACCACTATGCTTAGCCATGATTTCATTCAAACGACCTTTTAGATAGAGAATCTCTTTGGCATGTATTTCAATATCTGAAGCTTGCCCCTGAAACCCCCCCATAGGTTGATGAATCATGACACGAGAGTTAGGCAAACAAAAACGTTTGCCTTTCGCCCCAGCCGTCAACAACAAAGAACCCATGCTTGCTGCTTGACCAATACAGAGCGTACTTACATCAGGTTTTATAAACTGCATCGTATCGTAAATTGCCAACCCTGCAGAAACCAATCCACCGGGAGAATTGATATAAAAATAAATATCTTTATCTGAGCTTTCTGATTCCAAGAATAGAAGCTGAGCCACAATCAAGTTTGCTGATGATTCAGTAACAGGTCCGACAAGAAATATAATCCTTTCTTTTAATAATCGGGAATAAATATCGTAAGCACGTTCCCCTCTCCCGCTAGTCTCAATCACCATCGGGATTAAACCTAAACTTCTCGTATCCAAATTAATTTGCTCCTGACTAAACTGATGCACGAGAATATCCCATCAAATCTTCAAAGGCCATCTCTTGATCAATCACTTTGACTTGTTCCAATGCCCAGGAAACGACATTATCCTCCAACACGAGTGATTCAATCTCTCTTAAACGTTCGGGTGATGAGTAGTGCCATTTCACGACCTGCTCAGGATTTTCATAACTCTGAGCATAATACTCTACATATTTTCTTACTTGTTCCGGCTTAACATTTAAACCATGAATTTTTACTAATTCAGCTAGAATCAAGCCCAACTTTACTCTTCGCTCGGCTCTCTCTATAAAAGATTCAGGCGTGAGAGAAATTTCTTCGCTACGTACGCCTTGGGTAGCAAGATTATTTTTGGCATCTTGAATCAAATGTTTCACTTCTTGATCAACCAAGGTTCTCGGTGCATGACATGACGCCGTATCAAGCAAGCACTGCATAATTTGTTCTTTCAGTTTAGCACGTGTCCGCTGAAATACTTCACGTTCAAGGCTCAACCGTATTTCATCATGCATCTTTCTCATGTCACCATCTTGGATACCCAGCGATTTGGCAAATTCATTATCGATCTCTGCCAATAGTGGTTTCTCTACCTTGTTAAGCTTAATATTAAATGTAGCGGATTTTCCCGCAATTTCTTTATCATGATAATCGGCAGGAAAACTCATTTCAAAAGAAGTTTCTTGCCCTGCTCTCATGCCGATAATAGCGTTTTCAAAATCCTTTAGAATGTATCCATCACCTAAAATCAGTGAAAAATCTTGTGCAGTGCCGCCTCGAAATTCGCTTCCATCAATAAGACCAGCGTAATCAATATTGACCCGATCACCCAGCTCTGCCGGACGATCGACCACTTCAAATTGAGCTCTTTGTTTCTGCAAAACTTGCAATGTTTTTTCTACTTCCTTATCGCCAACCTTTACAACAGGCCTATTTATACTAAGCGCACTTAGATCCTCGAATGCTATATCCGGATAAACTTCAAATGTCACACTAAATTCATACTGCTCACTATTTTCTTCAGACTGCTTAGCTTTAAAATGGGGTGTTCCTACAATGCGTAAACTCTGTTGCTGAATGGTCTCCTGAAAATGTTTCTGCACCATCTCTCCCAACACATCCTGATGTAATTTCGCACCATATTGTTGAGCCACCATTTTAAGTGGAACCTTACCAGGGCGAAAACCTTGTACTTTTACTTTTCCAGCCAAGCGTTTCAGACGATCATCAACTTCCTTTTGGATTTTTTCTTGAGAAATCGAAATATCAAGATTTCGTTCCAGAATATTGGGATTTTCAACGTTTGATTGCATTAAATTTTCCTAAATAACCGCTTATATGATTGCCTAGATGAATAATTTTGCTGAAAAAAATAAGTAAAATAATTCGTCATTACTTGATTCTTTGGTGCGAAAGGGGGGACTCGAACCCCCACACCTCGTCGGCGCCAGAACCTAAATCTGGTGCGTCTACCAATTCCGCCACTTTCGCGTATTACCCAGCATTTACAACTTGATTATACCTTGTTATTCATGATATTGCAGCCGTGCTAACACCGCGCTATCTTATATATCCTGGCAAGATATTACTTTGCCACTTATTCCTCTACTATCTGCCCCCATGAAGAAAAGATAAGGCGCCATCAAGTCTTGAGGCTGAGGCAACAAATGTTTTAATTCACCAGGATGAGTTTTCGCGCGTTGAGGCGAATGAACAGGACCTGGAATGAGTGTATTGATTCGTAAATTGGGCAATAATTCCCATTCCTGGGATTGAATCTTAACCAATGCTTCAACACCGGCTTTAGCTACTGCAAATCCACCCCAATAAGCAGAAGGCTCATGACCATGCGTATCTGATGTCATTATAACACTCGCATCAGGAGATGCTTTAAGTAGAGGCAAGCAAACCCGAGTCAGCGTCGCTGGAGCTAGCAAATTAACTTGCATGATCATCTGCCATTGCTCATGGGTATGATTCTCCAAGGGCATTGGGCCAAAAGTAAACGCAGCATTATGCAAAATACCGTCTAACCTGCCCAATTGTGATGCAATCGCATCAGCAATCATCTGAAAATCCTTCTCTATCGCTTTCTCAAAATCAAAAGGAAAGATAATAGCTTCTTCTCTACCCAGCGCCTGAATATCATCATAGACACCCTCTAGTTTTTTAACTTTGCGCCCATGCAAAATAACTGTTGCGCCATGAGTGGCATAAGCTATCGCTGCTGCACGCCCGATCCCTTGACCCGCTCCTGTAACTAAAATGACACGCCCGCTGAGCAAATCCTTATTCGCCCGGTAATCCTGTAAATTATTCATCAAAAAAAAGCAATAACATGGAAAGGTTGTCTAGTTTTTAACCAAATCACTTGAAGTCAGATGCGACACTATTCCAAGGATTGTTAAATAGAATAAAATGGGAAACAAGTGAATCAATTACTTTAGCTACTCATTGATGCAGTACTGATAACCGCGTGATGTATTTACACCTAAAAATATAAAAATTAAACGCCACAGCAACAGATTTGCCCATGCAAACGCTGCCACTGTGGCGATCGTAACACAAACCGTATAGGAAAGTGGATTACATATCCATGCCACCCATGCCGCCCATACCACCCATGCCGCCCATACCACCGCCAGGAGCAGAATCTTCTTTTGGCAATTCTGCGACCATTGCATCAGTGGTCAAAATCAGACTGGCAACAGAAGCAGCGTTTTGCAGCGCTGAACGTGTCACTTTGGTTGGATCCAACACACCCATAGCAACCATATCTCCATATTCACTGGTGGCTGCATTGTAACCGTAGT
>CAYNXU010000022.1:2825-5965 GCA_964401225.1 uncultured Nitrosomonas sp. | reverse complement strand
ACACCCATAGCAACCATATCTCCATATTCACTGGTGGCTGCATTGTAACCGTAGTTACCTTCACCTTCTTTCACTTTGTTAGCCACAACCGAAGGCTCATCGCCGCAGTTGGCCACAATTTGACGCAACGGCTCCTCTAATGCACGCAAAACAATTTTAATACCTGCATCCTGATCGTGATTATCGCCCTTTACTTTGCTTACCGTATTAATAGCGCGCAATAATGCTACACCACCACCAGGAATGATTCCCTCTTCAACTGCTGCTCGCGTCGCATGGAGAGCATCTTCAACACGCGCTTTTTTCTCTTTCATTTCAACTTCAGTAGCTGCACCCACTTTGATAAGCGCAACCCCACCCGCCAATTTTGCAACGCGCTCTTGGAGTTTTTCCTTATCGTAGTCACTTGTAGCTTCTTCGATTTGAGTACGAATTTGCCCTACCCGCGCTTCGATATTTTTAGCGTTACCTGCACCGTCGATAATCGTTGTATTTTCTTTGCCAATCTCGATACGCTTAGCTTGACCTAAATCTTCTAACTTAGCTTTTTCCAGTGACAAGCCGACTTCCTCGGCAATGACTGTACCACCTGTGAGGATAGCGATATCTTCTAGCATCGCTTTACGACGATCACCAAAGCCAGGCGCTTTGACTGCGCAGGTTTTGAGTATTCCACGAATGTTATTCACTACCAGTGTAGCCAGCGCTTCGCCATCAACATCTTCTGCAATAATTAGCAAAGGCTTGCCTGCTTTGGCCACTTGCTCCAGCACGGGCAATAAATCACGAATATTGGAAATCTTTTTATCGTGCAACAACACATAAGGATTTTCCAGTAAGGCAATTTGCTTTTCAGCACTACTTACGAAATAAGGAGAAAGATAACCACGATCAAATTGCATACCTTCAACGACTTCAAGTTCATTTTGTAGACCTGAACCATCCTCAACCGTAATTACACCTTCTTTACCTACTTTTTCCATTGCTTCAGCAATGATTTTACCTATCTCCGCATCGGAGTTAGCTGAAATACTTCCCACCTGTGCTATTTCCTTGCTGGTGGAACAAGGTTTAGACAGTTTTTTCAATTCCTCAATGGTTGTTGTAACAGCCTTATCGATACCCCGTTTCAAATCCATCGGATTCATTCCGGCAGCAACGTAACGCATCCCTTCTTTTACAATGGCTTGTGCTAATACGGTTGCCGTTGTAGTTCCATCACCCGCTATATCAGATGTTTTGCTCGCTACTTCCTTGAGCATTTGAGCGCCCATGTTTTCAAACTTATCTTTAAGCTCAATCTCTTTTGCGACTGAAACACCATCCTTGGTAATCGTGGGCGCGCCATAAGAACGTTCCAGCACAACGTTGCGACCTTTTGGTCCTAAGGTAACTTTAACTGCATCAGCTAGAATATTGACCCCATTAACCAAATTATGACGGGCCACATCACCAAATCTTACTTCTTTCGCTGCCATAATCTTTCTCCTAATTTACAATTGTATTATCTATTCGCCGGAAACTTTAAATCCAATTAGCCCTCGATCACTCCCATGATGTCTTCTTCACGCATCACCAAGTATTCTTCGCCCTTGATTTTAACGGACTGCCCAGCATATTTTCCAAACAGTACTTTATCGCCCACTTTTACTTCCAGCGCACGAATCTTTCCATCATCACCCGCTTTACCTTTTCCCACGGCGATAATTTCACCTTGATCCGGTTTCTCTGTTGCTGAATCTGGAATCACAATTCCAGAAGCAGTCTTGCGTTCTTCTTCCAGCCGCTTGACAATAACACGGTCATGTAAGGGACGAATATTCATAGTTGTTTCTCCTAATAGTGATTAAAAACATGAACATCAATAAACAAATAATGTCGACATGGACATGGTAAGTCCTGCAGAGGTATCGGCAATAACACAAAAATGTTAGCACTCACCCTTGACGAGTGCTAATAATAGGATCTATTAGAAGGAATTTCAAGTCAATGAATGATAAAAATTTGTCACAGCGCAGCCAAAAATCAGTTTGGCACCCATGCAGCCAGATGAAACAGCACGAAACCCTTCCGCTTGTTTCCATCATGAAAGGTCAAGGCGTTTGGCTCTATGATGCCAATGGCAATCGCTATTTAGATGCAATCAGCTCATGGTGGGTCAATCTATTTGGCCATTGCCACCCCTATATCAATAGTGCACTCAATGATCAGCTCAGCAAACTTGAGCATGTCATGCTGGCAGGATTCACCCATGAGTCTGTAGTCTTGCTTTCGGAACGCTTGAGCCAGCTTGCGCCCGGCAACTTAGGGCACTGTTTTTATGCAAGTGATGGCGCCTCGGCAACCGAAATCGCTTTAAAAATGAGCTTCCATTATTGGCTAAATTGTGACCTAACCAATAAAACTGATTTCATTAGCCTGCAAAACGGCTACCACGGAGAAACACTCGGCGCACTATCGGTCACGGATGTCGCTCTTTTCAAGCAAATCTACGCCCCATTACTACGACATACACAACACATGCCTTCACCAGATTGGCGCAATGCATCGCAAGGAGAATCCCCCGAGGATTATGCAATGAGCGCAGCCAATGAATTGGAAAAATATCTTACGACGCACCATGCACATACGGCAGCGCTGATTCTCGAACCACTCGTTCAAGGCGCAACTGGAATGGCTATGTATCACCCAGTTTACCTTCAGCGCGCCAGAGAAATTTGTAACAAATATCAAGTACATCTGATTGCGGACGAAATTGCGGTTGGATTCGGCCGCACGGGGACGATGTTCGCTTGCGAGCAAGCAAGTATTACCCCTGATTTTTTATGCTTATCAAAAGGACTGAGTGGCGGCTACTTGCCGCTCTCAGTTGTTTTGACTACGAATACAGTGTATCAAGCCTTTTATCATGACAAAACTTCTCAGGCTTTTTTGCATTCACATTCCCACACGGGCAATGCACTAGCTTGCCGAGCGGCCTTGGCAACACTCGATCTATTCGAACAAAACGACATCATTGATGCCAATCGTATCAAAGCAAGCCATCTCAACCAATTATTGCAACCACTACAATCCCACCCCAAAGTAAAAAATTTCCGTCACTGCGGCATGATATGGGCATTCGAAGTCATCACTGAGGA
>CAYNXU010000022.1:0-2725 GCA_964401225.1 uncultured Nitrosomonas sp. | reverse complement strand
AAGAATAGAACCGCCTTCAACTTCGATCCAGAGCAAATTGACTTCGTTCTACTGACTCATGCTCACATCGATCATTCAGGACTCCTTCCCCGCTTGAGTGCTTGGGGTTTCAGAGGCCCTGTCTACACTACTGAAGCCACCATCGACCTCCTAAAAGTCATGCTCAAAGATAGTGCCTATATTCAGGAAAAAGAGGCCGAGTGGCAAAATAAAGCACAACGACGCAAACAACTTCGCTTTAATCACGAGAATGCGCCCCTGTATACCGTTGCTCAGGCAGAGGCTTTTCTTAAACAATTACGCGGCACAAATTATGATAAAGAAATTTCTCCCCACCCATCAGTACGTTGCAAATTCCGTGATGCAGGGCATATATTGGGTTCTGCCATCATCGAGCTGTGGGTAAAATCTGGCACAAAACAGAAAAAGCTAGTTTTTTCCGGTGATCTTGGACAACCCAACCGTCCCATCGTACGTGATCCCACGCCCATCCAGCAGGCGGATATCTTGCTCATTGAATCGACATATGGCAATCGCCAGCATCGGACCATGGCCGACACGCTTGATGAGCTAGTACATGCCATTAATGACACCCTTCATCGCAAAGGAGGCAATATCATTGTGCCCGCCTTTGCTGTCGGGCGTACACAGGAATTACTCTTTCTGCTGGTGGATCTCCATCGTCAAGGCAAGCTCGGCAAAATGGATATCTATGTCGATTCTCCCATGGCGCTGGCAGCTACAGACATCACGCTTCAACATGGCTATTTATTGGACAAAGAAGCCACTGAAGTCCTGCGATGGTTTAACAGCAGCAGTAGCAAATTAAAGATAAATTTTATCCAAGATGTTGAAGACTCGATCACACTCAATACCATCCAACAAGGCGCCATCATCATCTCAGCAAGCGGCATGTGTGACGCTGGACGCATCAAATATCACCTCAAATATAATCTCCCCAGACCAGAATGCACCATCCTCATTACCGGCTTTCAAGCAGATGGAACACTGGGCAGAAGATTAGTGGATGGTGCCAAGCGCGTACGCATCTTCGGTGAAGAAATACCCGTCCGCGCAGATATTTACACCATTGGTGGCCTTTCTGCCCATGCAGATCAGGCAGGCTTACTGAACTGGCTAGGTCATTTCAAGAGTGCACCAGAAAGAACCTTTATCGTTCATGGTGAACCGAGCAATGCTGCCGCACTGGCAACCGCCATGGAACATAAATTGAAATGGAATACCACTGTGCCAGAACGATTCACGACTATTTCACTTTGAGCAAAGGGCAACCATCGCGAGATCACGCTTTTCAAACAGGCTGGCCATGCGAAGCAAAAGTGTATGCCTTATTTATTCATGCAACACAGTTTATTTTGGTTTATGGCCTGGCGCTTACGCTCACTAACTTTTTTCTTCGTCAGTAAAATAAGCGCTCTCGGTTAGAAATAGTCGCAAAAAAATAAGTAACGGCATCATTACTAGCAATGACAGGCATTTTATACTCATCACACTTCAAAATTTGGCATCTATACCTTCTCCCGCTGGGAGAAGGCTGGATGAGGGATGATAAAAACCAAATTTTGAAGTGTGAAGCGTATATAAAAAACTTTGATCTAGATAATCATTTGTCCACAATTTCTGTGGATAAGTTTGTGTGTAACTTGTAAATACTGAGGCTAAGTTAACTGTTTGTAACAATATTTTCTGATTCGATCAAAATTTGAACACATAAAAATATCTTTTTAATCAATAAGTTGATATTTTGATGTGCATTAACACGAACTTAGGCGACATCATTTTCTTTAAAGGACTAAATGTGGATTATTTAACTAATGTCAAGAATTTTTTGGCTCAATGGTGAGAACAAATAAATTACCAGAATAGGAAGTATCTGATGTAAAAGCCGAAACCAAAGAAAAGTTTCAGATACGATGGACAAAGGTCACAACAGACTCCAGTTAGAGAAGGTATTGTTGCCGAATTTTGAGATGCGATGAGCATGAACACTACAAAAGCATTTTCATAAACCGCAAACCAAGCGACAATTGCAATTCTCATAAATCAAAATACACGGCAAACATCATGATATTATCTCCTATGCATGAATTGAGCATGCAAAATACCCCATCAATTAGTGATAAGCGATGAAACTTCAATTGCCTAGCATCCGTTTTATACTCATAAATCTATCAACAGGGCTTTTGATTACCCTTGGGGCATGGAATATCGTGTTAGCAAATGATCTAATTATTGATGACCGAACCAGCGGCAATTTAAACTCCAATCTAGGCACACAATGGCGTCTGGTGACTGATCAAGTCATGGGCGGTCTTTCGAATGGCGATCTAACGCTGGATAGCTATAAAGGCAGGGATTGCCTGCGCATGCGCGGAGATGTTGCAACCGACAATAATGGCGGCTTTGTGCAAATAGCCCTGGATTTAACTAAAGATGAAACGTTTGATGCTTCACCCTATGCCGGTGTTGAGCTCAGCGTTTCCGGCAACAATGAACGCTACAATATTCACTTTCGCACGACTGATCTCTGGCTGCCGTGGCAATCGTATCGCTTCAGCTTTACAACCACACCAGAATGGCAAACAATTCGTATTCCCTTTGCCAATTTAGAAGCCTACAAAACAACAACAAAATTCCGCAAAGATAAACTCAAACGCATAGGCCTGGTCGGTATCGGCAGAAACTTCCAAGCTGACCTGTGTGT
>CAYNXU010000021.1:0-13920 GCA_964401225.1 uncultured Nitrosomonas sp. | reverse complement strand
AGCTCAGTGGTAGAGCACTCCCTTGGTAAGGGAGAGGTCGCCAGTTCAATTCTGGCCATGGGCTCCATGGTTGTATAGTGCTGTGGTAAATTTTAAAGTATTTGACGATAAGGATATAGCATGGCAAAGAGTAAATTTGAGCGACTGAAGCCCCATATAAACGTGGGAACGATAGGTCATGTTGATCATGGTAAGACGACATTGACGGCAGCGATTACGATGGTGTTATCGAGGAAGTTTGGGGGAGAAGCGAAGTCGTATGCACAAATTGACTCTGCGCCGGAAGAGCGTGCGCGAGGAATTACCATTAATACGGCGCACGTGGAGTATGAAACTGAGAATCGTCATTATGCGCATGTAGATTGTCCGGGGCATGCGGATTATGTGAAAAACATGATTACTGGTGCAGCGCAGATGGACGGAGCAATCCTGGTGGTATCAGCAGCTGATGGGCCGATGCCTCAGACGCGTGAGCATATCTTGCTGGCAAGACAAGTTGGAGTCCCGTATATCATTGTCTATATGAACAAAGCTGATATGGTGGACGATGCTGAGTTGTTAGAGCTCGTGGAAATGGAAATACGAGAGCTATTGTCCAAATATGATTTTCCTGGCGATGATACGCCCATTATTATAGGTTCGGCGTTGAAGGCGCTGGAAGGAGATCAGAGTGATATCGGAGAGCCGTCAATATATAAATTAGCGGAAGCGTTGGATAGCTATATTCCTGAGCCGCAACGAGCTATAGATGGTGCATTTATCATGCCGGTTGAAGATGTGTTCTCAATATCGGGCCGTGGTACTGTTGTAACAGGTCGTGTGGAGCGCGGAATAGTCAAGGTAGGTGATGAAATTGAGATTGTTGGTTTGAGGCCGACATTAAAGACGGTTTGTACCGGTGTCGAAATGTTTAGAAAGCTGCTAGACCAAGGGCAGGCAGGTGATAATGTGGGTATACTGCTGCGTGGTACGAAGCGTGAGGAGGTTGAGCGTGGTCAGGTACTGGCAAAGCCAGGTAGTATACTGCCTCATACGAAGTTCACAGCGGAGATATATGTGTTAAGTAAAGAAGAAGGGGGGCGTCATACACCTTTCTTTGCGGGGTATCGTCCGCAATTTTACTTTCGCACGACAGATGTAACCGGATCCATAGAATTGCCAGCCGGAACGGAGATGGTGATGCCGGGCGATAATATTTCAGTAACTGTCAATCTGATTTCACCGATTGCGATGGAAGATGGATTGCGTTTTGCGATACGTGAAGGTGGTAGAACTGTTGGTGCCGGCGTGGTGGCTAAAATAATTGAATAGCGATAGTAATTAATCATTAACTTGTTTCGTCGTGTAGTTGAATCTAGAAAAACGAACAATGTGTCTGAAATCTGACTGCAAAATAAATAGGCCAGTAGCTCAATTGGCAGAGCGTCGGTCTCCAAAACCGAAGGTTGGGGGTTCGATGCCCTCCTGGCCTGCCAATATACATTTATCTCATACTGTATAGTATGAATATAGGAATGTAATTATTTTGTCATTAGAAGGACTTAAGTTAGAAAAAGCTTGGTAATGCAGCTTAAGTTGTAGCATGTATTGGTTTTAGCTTGAAAAGTAATAAGAAGAGAAAGCGAGATCTATGTCTAGGAGATGGTGCCTGAGTGAATAAATTCAAGCTAATATTGGCTATATTTTCGATAGTAGCTGGTATTGTAGGATTTTACTATTTGCGCGATAGCGCAATGGTTATCCGCGTATTAGTTTTATTGTTTGGGATGCTTCTGGCAATCATAATAGCCTGGTTTACAAATCAGGGTAAGCAGTTTTATGGGTTTAGCAAAGAATCCATAGAAGAAACTAGAAAGGTGGTGTGGCCTAAGCGAAAAGAAACATTACAAACTGCTGGTGTGGTTTTTGCCTTTGTGATGGCCATGGCAATCTTTTTATGGTTGGTGGATGCGGGTTTGATGGCAATAGTAAGGTATGTAATGGATCAAGAGGGCTAGATCATATGGTCCGGGTGATAGAATGAGCAAGAAATGGTATGTTGTCCATGCATATTCTGGGTTTGAAAATAGTGTCAAACGTGCATTACAAGAGCGTATAGTCCGCGCAGGGATGGAGGACAAATTTGGCCAAATACTAGTTCCAGTGGAAGAGGTAATGGAAATCAAGGGTGGTCAGAAAAATATAAGTGAGAGAAAGTTTTTTCCCGGGTATGTGTTGATTGAAATGGAAATGACAGATGATACCTGGCACTTAGTTAAACACACAGCCAAGGTTAGTGGGTTTGTGGGTGGATCCTTGATGAAGCCAACTCCTATCAGTCCGAAAGAGGTACAAAATATACTCAGTCAAATTCAAGAAGGCGTAGAAAAACCTAAACCTAAAATACTTTTTGAAATTGGCGAAGCTGTTCGTGTCAAAGAAGGGCCGTTTACTGATTTTCATGGGAATGTGGAAGATGTCAATTATGACAAGAGCAAACTCAGAGTATCCGTCTCTATTTTTGGCCGACCTACACCTATTGAATTAGATTTTGATCAAGTCGAGAAATCCTAGTTTCCCTTAAAAATTAACTTAGTTTAAGAAGTAGGTATTATTGTTTTGTATGTAAACGGGGAGAGTGTGGTAAGCATTCGTTAGAACCCAAGAAAGGAGAATAGATTTTGGCAAAAAAGATTATCGGTTATATTAAGCTACAGATCCCGGCAGGAAAAGCTAATCCAAGTCCTCCAATAGGACCAGCTCTTGGGCAGCGCCAGCTTAACATTATGGAGTTTTGTAAAGCATTTAACGCGGCTACGCAGAAGATGGAGCCAGGCTTGCCCGTGCCAGTAATCATCACTGCCTACGCGGATAAAAGTTTTACGTTTGTTATGAAAACAACTCCTGCGTCGGTATTGATAAAAAAAGCTGCAGGTATAAATAAAGGAAGTTCAAGGCCCCATGTTGATAAAGTAGGGAAATTAAGTAGAAGCCAGGCGGTAGAAATAGCCAAATTAAAGATGCCAGACTTGACAGCAGCAGATATTAATGCCGCAGTCCGGACTATTGCAGGCAGTGCGCGAAGCATGGGCGTGGAAGTGGAGGAGATATAATATGGCACACATTTCTAAACGCTATAAAGCGATAGACAAAAAAATAGATCGCAATAAAATCTATTCTCTGATAGAGGCTATTGCACTTATTAAAGAAACTGCAACGGCTAAATTTGATGAATCTGTTGATGTTGCAATCAATTTGGGAATTGATGCGAGAAAATCAGATCAGGTCGTGCGTGGCTCGGTAGTTCTGCCTGAGGGTACGGGAAAGATCGTGCGCATTGCGGTTTTTGCGCAAGGCGATAAAGCTAAGGAGGCACTTGAGGCCGGTGCGGATATTGTTGGTTTTGAGGATCTTGCGGAGCGAGTCAAAGCGGGCGAGATTAACTTTGATATTGCAATTGCCAGCCCAGATGCAATGCGTATCGTAGGGCAATTGGGCCAAATATTAGGACCAAGAGGTCTTATGCCAAATCCAAAAGTCGGTACGGTAACACCTGATGTTTCGGTTGCTGTAAAGAATGCTAAGGCAGGACAAGTGCAGTTTCGAGCAGATAAAGCAGGCATTGTGCACTGTACTATCGGTAGAGCATCGTTTGAAACTGATTCATTAAAGAAAAATATTTTGGCGCTAGTAGATGCGCTTAATAAATCTAAACCAGCTACGTCCAAGGGAGTATACCTAAGACGAATGACGCTCTCTAGTACAATGGGTGTGGGGGTTCGTGTAGATCAATCAGGTTTAATGAATTAATTTAAAGACTTTGGGCTATTGACGTTTTCGTCGGTAGGTTATCAAAGACCGTTGGGGCTTCATGTTGTGAAAGGATACGCTTAAATTAATCCAACTTACAAACATGAAACTTAATTACTAAGAAGTGCAGAGAGAGCAACACTGATAAATATTTTTGCATATTCTATAAAAGTGCCCAGCGCAGATGGCGTATCCAGTACAGGGTAATATGTATTCTCCTGAATAAAGATCGCCGCTTATTAGTATGGAAAATATCGTGATCATTACGATATTACTCCAGCGTTTAATGTGGAGAATGTATCTTGAGTCTTAAACTTGAAGAGAAAAAGGCTATAGTTGCTGAAGTTAGTGCTCAAATAGCTAATGCTCAAGCAATTATCCTTGCCGAGTATCGTGGATTGGAAGTTAGTAAATTTACTCAATTACGGGTTAAAACTCGTGAAAACGGTATATATTTTCGTGTTATCAAAAATTCATTTGTGCGCCGTGCAGTGACGAACACGCCGTATTCTGGCTTAGCTGATCAAATGGTAGGTCCCTTGGCATACGGTATAGGACGTGATCCAGTAGCTACAGCCAAAGTGCTTCACGAATTTGCAAAGAATAATGATAAATTTATCATTAAAGCAGGCGCGATGGCTGGTTCGGTTCTATCTAGTAAAGATGTTGCGGCTTTGGCTAGCTTACCAAGTCGCGATGAATTGCTATCCAAGCTAATGGGAACGCTACAAGCACCTATAACCAAGTTTGTAAGGACACTTAATGAGGTGCCTTCCAGATTCGTACGTGGATTAGCTGCGATTCGCGATCAAAAATAATCCATTCAAATTAAAAAAAGTAATTTTAAAGTATCTCTAAAATTATTCAGAATTTCGTTTATCGTTAGGAGAAAAAAATGGCTATAGCCAAAGAGGAAATTTTAGACGCAATTGCTAATATGACAGTGTTAGAGCTGTCTGAGCTAATTAAAAATATGGAAGAAAAGTTTGGCGTCTCTGCTGCTGCAGCAGCCGTAGCAGTAGCTGCACCTGCTGCTTCTGCAGCTCCGGCAGCGGAAGAGCAGACTGAGTTTTCAGTGATGCTCACTTCTGCTGGAGACAATAAGGTAAATGTTATTAAAGTTGTTCGTGCTGTAACAGGACTTGGTTTGAAAGAAGCAAAGGACTTGGTCGATGGCGCTCCTAAAGCTGTGAAAGAAGGTATTGCCAAGGCTGATGCAGAAGCGATTCAGAAACAGCTTATCGAAGCTGGGGCTGCTTGCGAGATTAAGTAATATTTCCATTAGGTAGTTTGGCTGGCAGAGAAAGATTATGCTGCCGGCCATTATTTTCTTTGATAATTTAATTTTCTTGCTTATCTATCTAGCGTCAAGCATTTACTACGATTGTTGGTAAATGACTATTTGATAAATACGGCTTAATTAATCCTCAATCTTCTGCGCCTGGAGAAAATTGATGAACTATTCGTTCACCGAAAAAAAACGTATTCGAAAAAGCTTTGCTAAACGCGCCAGTGTCCTCCCAATCCCTTTTCTTCTCGCAACTCAGCTTGAATCATACGCGGCTTTTTTGCAAGAAAAAGTCGCGCCTAGTAAACGAGCTAATCAAGGATTGCAAGCAGCGTTTAATTCAATTTTTCCAATTGAGAGTCATTCGAAGAATGCGCGCCTTGATTTTATTAGCTATTCGCTGGGTGTACCCGCATTTGATGTTAAAGAATGTCAGCAACGCGGTTTGACTTATGCTTCTCCTTTGCGCGCTAAGGTTCGATTAACCATTCTAGATAAAGAAATCTCAAAACCGACTGTAAAAGAGGTTAAAGAGCAAGAAGTTTACATGGGAGAAATTCCTCTCATGACAGACACTGGGTCATTTGTCGTTAATGGAACAGAACGCGTGATTGTGTCGCAGTTACATCGGTCTCCCGGCGTGTTTTTTGAGCATGATCGAGGAAAAACCCATTCGTCTGGTAAGTTACTTTTTTCTGCAAGGATTATTCCATATCGAGGCTCTTGGTTAGATTTCGAATTTGATCCAAAAGATTATGTTTATTTTCGCATAGATCGTCGACGTAAAATGCCGGTGACGACGCTATTGAAAGCAATGGGTTGTACGCCTGAACAAATTCTTGCTGATTTTTTTGTGTTTGATCATTTTCATTTTTCTAAAGATGATATTTTGTTTGATTTAGTACCCGAGCGTCTACGGGGCGAGACAGCAAGTTTCGATATTGTTGATGATAAAGGCAAGGTAATAGTACAGAAAGATAAGCGAATTACAGCAAAACATGTTCGCGAATTGCTGCAAGCAGGAATTAATAAAATTGCTGTTCCTGAGGAGTTTTTGATTGGCAAGATCCTCGCTCAGAATATTATTGATAAAGATACGGGCGAAATTGTTGCATCGGCCAATGATGAAATTACAGAAGTGATACTTGGAAAAATTAGGCAATTGGGCATTGGGGAAATAAGTACACTCTATGTAAACGATCTTAATTATGGGCCCTTTATATCTCAAACATTGAGAATAGACGAGACTGCTGATCAAGCAACAGCCCAGGTGGCTATTTATCGGATGATGCGTCCTGGTGAACCGCCAACCGAGGAGGCAGTCATAGCTTTGTTTAACGGACTATTCTATTCTCCTGAACGCTATGACTTGTCAGTTGTTGGGAGAATGAAATTCAATCGCCGTGTTGGGCGGCCCGAGTTAACTGGTTCTTCAACTCTTTCTGATCAAGATATTATTGATGTTATCAAGATATTAGTTGAATTACGCAATGGACGAGGAGAGATAGATGACATTGATCATTTGGGAAATCGTCGCGTACGATCAGTTGGTGAGTTAGCTGAGAATCAATTTAGAGCTGGCCTCGCTCGTGTTGAAAGGGCGGTTAAAGAGCGCTTAAGTCAAGCAGAGTCAGAAAATTTGATGCCTCATGATTTGATTAATGCAAAACCAGTATCAGCTGCTGCACGTGAATTCTTTGGTTCCAGTCAATTATCTCAATTTATGGACCAGACAAATCCCCTTTCTGAAATTACGCATAAGCGACGTATTTCTGCTTTGGGGCCAGGTGGATTGACTCGAGAACGTGCCGGTTTCGAGGTGCGCGATGTGCATCCTACACATTATGGACGTGTATGCCCTATTGAAACGCCAGAAGGACCAAATATCGGTCTAATTAATTCACTAGCGCTTTATGCGCAAACTAATGAGTATGGGTTTATAGAAACTCCCTACAGAAAAGTAATCGATGGAAAGGTCACGGATGAGATTATTTATCTTTCTGCAATTGAAGAAAGTCAATATATGATCGCTCAAGCGAATGCAACGCTTGATCCGGAGGGAAGATTTGTAGACGAGATTGTTTCATGTCGCCAAAAAAATGAATTTACTTTGGCACCTAAAGATCAAATTGAATATGTCGATGTTGCTCCTGCTCAGATTGTTTCCGTTGCAGCTTCATTAATTCCATTTCTTGAACATGATGATGCTAACCGTGCTTTGATGGGCTCAAATATGCAGCGCCAGGCGGTTCCCTGCCTACGTGCAGAGAAGTCGTTGGTTGGAACCGGAATTGAGCGAGTCGTTGCTGTTCACTCGGGAACTGCCGTGCGAGCTGTGCGTGGAGGCATAGTGGATTACGTAGACGCTAGTAGAATTGTTGTGCGCGTCCACGATATCGAAACACGGGCAGGGGAAGTGGGCGTAGATATTTATAACTTAATAAAATATACCCGTTCAAATCAGAATACCAATATTAACCAGCGACCACTGGTAGAAGTGGGTGATGTCCTCGCGCGCAATGATGTGATTGCAGATGGTGCTTCTACTGACTTGGGTGAGCTTGCGCTTGGCCAAAATATGCTGGTGGCCTTTATGCCGTGGAATGGTTATAACTTTGAGGACTCTATTCTTATATCTGAGCATGTTGTATCTGATGATCGTTTTACATCAATACACATTGAGGAATTATCAGTAGTCAGTCGTGATACGAAACTTGGTACCGAAGAGATCACTGCTGATATTCCAAATTTATCTGAGCGTCAACTTGCGCGTCTCGATGAATCCGGCATTGTATACATCGGTGCAGAAGTAGAAGCAGGCGATGTGTTGGTTGGTAAGGTTACTCCGAAGGGTGAAACCCAGCTAACCCCAGAAGAGAAGTTATTACGTGCAATTTTTGGTGAAAAAGCCTCTGATGTTAAGGATACTTCCTTGCGCGTGCCTTCCGGTATATCAGGAACAGTGATTGACGTGCAAGTGTTCACGCGCGAAGGAGTTGAGCGTGATAAGCGTTCTAAGAAAATTATTGATGATGAGTTAGATCGCTACAAAAAAGATCTGGCAGATCAGATGCGTATTGTAGAAGCAGACGCTTTCATGCGTATAGAACGCTTGCTCATTGGTAAGACAGCAACTGGCGGACCAAAGAAACTTGCTAAAGGTACACTCGTGACGAAGGAATATCTGGAGAGTATCGATCCTCATTATTGGTTTGACATTCGCCTTGCTGATGAGGAGACGAGTATTCATCTAGAGCAAATAAAGGAAAGTATGGCGCAAAAGCAGAAAATGTTTGATATTGCTTTTGAAGAAAAAAGAAAAAAACTCACACAGGGCGATGAGTTGCCGCCAGGTGTGCAAAAAATGGTCAAAGTCTATGTTGCGGTGAAGAGGCGTTTACAACCTGGCGACAAAATGGCTGGTCGTCATGGCAATAAAGGTGTGATTTCAAGAATTGTTCCTGTGGAAGATATGCCATATATGGCTGATGGTACACCTGTGGATATAGTATTAAACCCTTTAGGGGTGCCTTCACGTATGAATGTAGGCCAAATATTGGAAGTTCACTTGGGATGGGCGTCAAAGGGGCTCGGTAAGAAGATCAATGAAATGCTGCGTAAGCAAAGTGAAATGGCGGAGCTCAGGGCATATTTAGACAAAATCTATAACGGTAGTGGTAAAAAAGAAGAAATAAGTTCATTGACTGATGAGGAAATGCTAGAACTAGCCAAAAATTTAGCCGATGGCGTACCCTTTGCTACACCAGTTTTTGATGGCGCTACGGAAACCGAAATAAAAGAAATGCTTGAGTTGGCGGGATTGCCTGGGTCTGGGCAAGTGACACTTTATGATGGTAGAACAGGTGCAGCCTTTGATCGACCTGTGACAGTAGGCTATATGCATGTGCTCAAGCTGCATCATTTAGTCGATGATAAGATGCACGCTCGTTCTACGGGCCCTTATAGCTTAGTTACGCAACAACCTCTCGGTGGGAAGGCGCAATTCGGTGGACAGCGTTTTGGTGAAATGGAGGTATGGGCATTGGAGGCATATGGTGCTGCGTATACATTACAAGAAATGCTGACAGTTAAGTCGGATGATGTCAATGGACGTACCAAGGTCTATGAGAGCATTGTCAAGGGTGATCACAAAATTGATGCTGGAATGCCAGAATCATTCAATGTATTGGTGAAAGAGATTCGATCTCTGGGGATGGATATTGACTTAGAACAAAATTGAGATTTTGATTGAAGATAGATATTTTATGCCGACCTATAGATTAACGGGAGTGACAGATGAAAGCACTGCTTGATTTATTTAAACAAGTTACTCAGAAAGAAGAGTTTGACTCAATTAAAATTGGTCTTTCCTCTCCAGAAAAAATACGTTCATGGTCATATGGTGAGGTAAAAAAGCCTGAAACGATAAATTATCGAACCTTTAAACCAGAAAGGGATGGTTTGTTTTGTGCCAAGATTTTTGGTCCCGTAAAAGACTACGAATGTTTATGTGGAAAATATAAACGGCTTAAACACCGTGGAGTGATTTGCGAAAAATGTGGAGTAGAAGTAACTTTATCTAAAGTGCGGCGTGAGCGCATGGGGCACATTGAGCTAGCATCCCCTGTCGCGCATATTTGGTTTCTGAAGTCATTGCCTTCACGTTTGGGGCTTGTATTAGACATGACGCTGCGTGATATTGAGCGCGTGCTCTATTTCGAAGCCTTTGTGGTGACCGATCCTGGCATGACTCCACTTACGCGTTGTCAATTATTGACTGAAGAAGATTATCTTAATAAAACCGAAGAGTATGGAGATGATTTTTCTGCGGCTATTGGTGCAGAGGGTATTCGTGATCTTTTGAATAATATGGATATCGTTGCAGAAATTGATTCTCTTCGTCGAGAAATGCAAAGCACCGGATCTGAAACCAAAATTAAAAAAATAGCAAAACGGCTAAAGGTACTCGAGGCTTTTAATAAGTCAGGTATGAAGCCAGAATGGATGGTGTTAACAGTACTGCCTGTATTACCACCAGAATTGCGCCCCCTCGTACCATTGGATGGCGGGCGTTTTGCGACTTCTGATTTAAATGATTTATATCGTCGTGTAATTAATCGGAATAACCGGTTGAAGCGTTTGCTTGAACTCAGGGCACCAGAAATTATTGTCCGCAATGAGAAACGTATGCTGCAAGAGTCGGTTGACTCACTTCTTGATAATGGCCGTCGTGGTAAGGCTATGACAGGTGCAAACAAACGTCCACTCAAGTCTCTAGCGGATATGATTAAAGGTAAGGGGGGGCGATTCCGTCAGAACCTCTTGGGTAAGCGTGTCGATTATTCTGGCAGATCAGTCATCGTGGTTGGTCCTCAACTTAAATTGCATCAATGTGGGTTACCGAAAAAGATGGCGCTTGAATTATTTAAGCCTTTTATTTTCAATAAGCTGGAAACCATGGGTATTGCTAGCACCATCAAGGCGGCTAAGCGAGAGGTGGAGAATGAAAGTCCGGTGGTGTGGGATATATTGGAGGAAGTTATCCGAGAGCATCCAGTAATGTTAAATCGGGCACCAACACTCCACCGTCTGGGTATACAAGCATTTGAACCCGTATTGATCGAAGGCAAGGCAATTCAACTGCATCCTTTGGTTTGTGCTGCATTTAATGCGGATTTTGATGGAGACCAAATGGCTGTTCACGTTCCATTATCACTTGAAGCTCAAATGGAATGTCGTACGCTGATGATGTCAACCAACAACATACTGTCTCCAGCTAACGGAGATCCAATAATCGTGCCCTCACAGGATATTGTGCTAGGGCTATATTATATGACTCGAGAAAAGATTAATGCTCGAGGTGAAGGTATGCTGTTCCAGGATGTTGCAGAGGTATTGCGTGCATATGAAAATCATGTAATTGAGCTCAATGCTAAAATAGTGGTAAGAATTAAGGAAATTGATGAAACTGAGGAAGATAATAAGCAGGTAGGAAAGATAACACGTTATGAAACTACCGTAGGACGTGCCTTATTATCGGAAATCTTACCCGACGGGCTCCCTTTTTCTTTAATCAATAAGGTGCTCAAGAAAAAGGAAATTTCAAAACTTATCAACTCGAGTTTTCGTTTGTGCGGTCTCCGTAAAACAGTTATTTTTGCGGATAAACTTATGTACTCTGGATTCTCTTACGCAACGCGCGGCGGGATTTCGATTTGCGCGGATGATTTGCTTACACCTGTCCAGAAAAATGACATTATAAGCACTGCGGAGAAGGAAGTGCAGGAAATAGCAGCTCAGTATACGTCAGGCTTGGTAACTCAGGGTGAGCGCTATAACAAAGTAGTGGATATCTGGGGCCGTGCCGGCGATCAGGTAGCTAAAGCGATGATGGATCAATTAAGTGTTGAACCGGTATACGATCCTTCTACGCAGGAAATGAAAAAGGATGAGAGTGGCAAACCCATAATGCAGGAGTCGTTTAATTCTATCTATATGATGGCTGATTCCGGTGCGCGTGGTTCGGCAGCACAAATTCGTCAGCTTTCAGGGATGCGTGGTTTAATGGCCAAACCTGATGGTTCAATAATTGAGACACCTATTACAGCTAATTTTCGTGAGGGTTTAAATGTCCTTCAGTATTTCATCTCTACTCATGGCGCACGTAAGGGACTTGCAGACACAGCATTAAAAACAGCTAATTCTGGCTATCTCACGCGTCGCTTGGTGGACGTAACTCAGGATCTGGTTATTACTGAAGATGACTGCGGTACGGATAATGGTGTTGTAATGAAAGCACTGATTGAAGGGGGTGAGGTTATTGAGGCACTACGTGAGCGAGTGCTTGGTCGCGTAACCGCGCAGGAAGTAGTCAATCCAGAAAATCAGGAGGTTATTTATCCTGCAGGTATTTTACTCGATGAAGATGCCGTTGAGAAAATTGAGTCTTGTGGGATCGATGAAGTTAAAGTACGTACCCCACTTACCTGTGCGACACGCTATGGGTTATGTGTCAAGTGTTATGGACGTGATCTGGGGCGTGGAACAGCAGTAAATGTCGGTGAAGCAGTGGGTGTTATTGCTGCACAGTCCATTGGTGAGCCTGGGACGCAACTGACCATGCGAACATTCCACATTGGTGGTGCTGCTTCTAGAACAGTAGTGGTCAGCCAAGTTGAAAGTAAATCAAATGGTGTCATTCATTATTCTTCTACGATGCGCTATGTAAAAAATGCTCGTGACGAGTTGATTGTTATTTCGCGTAGTGGGGAAGTGATTGTATATGACGAGAACGGTCGAGAGCGTGAGCGTCATAAAGTGCCTTATGGCGCAACACTACTGGTGCATGATGGCGAAGCGGTGAAAGTAGGAAAGGTATTGACAACATGGGATCCTCATACACGTCCCATTATTGCAGAATATACGGGTAAGGTACGTTTTGAAAATGTTGAAGAAGGCGTAACAGTAGCAAAACAAATTGATGATATAACTGGTTTATCAACACTCGTTGTGATAGATCCAAAACGTCGAGGGGCTGCGCAGTCTAAGGGATTGCGCCCATTGGTTAAGTTTCTGGATGATGAAGAAAAAGAAATTAAGGTCGTGGGGAGCGACTTGCCGGTTAGCATCACATTTCAAATTGGTTCCATCATTTCAGTACGTGATGGGCAGCAGGTAAGCGTTGGTGAGGTATTGGCGCGTATACCACAGGAAACTTCAAAAACGCGTGATATCACTGGAGGTTTGCCACGTGTGGCGGAGTTATTTGAAGCCAGATCACCCAAGGATGCGGGCCTATTAGCGGAGGTTACTGGAACCGTGTCTTTTGGTAAAGATACTAAAGGTAAGCAACGTCTTGTCATCACAGATCTTGATAATGTTGCCCATGAATATCTGATTCCAAAGGATAAACATGTTATGGCTCACGATGGTCAAGTGGTGAACAAAGGTGAGACTATTGTTGATGGTCCTGCTGAACCACAAGACATATTACGTCTTCAGGGGGTAGAGGCATTGGCACGCTACATTACTGATGAGGTGCAAGATGTTTATCGTCTACAAGGTGTCAGAATCAATGATAAGCACATTGAAGTAATTGTCCGGCAAATGTTGCGTCGTGTACAAATTACTGATGCCGGTGATTCTTCCTTCATTCCTGGAGAGCAAGTCGAACGTGCAGATGTACTCGTGGAGAATGAAAAGCTGTTGGCTGAGAATAAACTTCCAGCGTCATACGAATATATGCTACTTGGCATTACTAAAGCATCACTTTCAACAGATTCGTTTATCTCTGCGGCGTCCTTCCAAGAAACAACTCGAGTACTTACTGAGGCGGCAATTATGGGAAAAAGAGACGACTTGCGTGGATTAAAAGAAAATGTGATTGTAGGAAGGCTCATTCCTGCAGGTACAGGATTGTCATTTCATAGTATTCGTAAGAAGCAAAGGCAGTTGTCAAGTACATCTGTAACGAGCAATACTTCCGAGAAAGTCACGGAAGAATTAAATAGCGAATCTATATCCACTAATAACAATATTTCATAACCTAAGTTATATCTACTTTAATTAGGAGACTAACGCAGCGAGCTTGGCACAGGTGAGTAACGTTGTCTACAGGTGCCAAGCTACACTCGTACAAATCCAAACATTTGAGCTTGAAAATAAAATTATTTCTTTACCAGTTAAAATTTACAGTTTTGCGGTAATAAAAGTTGAAGCATGGTTATTTCCTCAAGCCGCGAGGTGAAGTATTGCATCCAAATTGGATAAAGTTGATAATTTTCGTTTCAAATTCCTTGACATGATTATGGTTAAGAAAGTAGGCTAGCTAGGTGAAATTAAAA
>CAYNXU010000020.1:0-14079 GCA_964401225.1 uncultured Nitrosomonas sp. | reverse complement strand
ATTTGCCTTTTAGCAATGAGTGGTCTAGCAATGCTGGTCCCAAGCAAATATTCACCTTCATAAATCGTATTTGCACGAAACATTGGAAATACATAATCACGAACAAACTCTTCACGCAAATCTTCTATAAAAATCTCTTTAACGCCCAGGCGCTGAGCCTTGACGCGGGCCGGCTCAATTTCTTCCCCCTGACCAATATCAGCTGTAAATGTAACGACCTCACACTGATAAATATCTTGCAGCCATTTCAATATGACTGAGGTATCTAATCCACCAGAAAAAGCAAGAACTGCCTTTTTAATTTTCTTCATGACATAAAAACAGAATTTAAACAATTAAATTGAAGCATTCAGTTACTCAATCTCTACTTTACCCAGCAATAAATATTCCATTAATGCTTTCTGAGCATGTAATCGGTTTTCTGCTTCCTCCCAAACCACCGATTGCGGACCATCAAGCACCTCGGCAGTCACTTCTTCACCGCGATGGGCGGGCAAACAATGCATGAACAGAGCGTCTTCCTTTGCATAAGACATCATTTCTGCATCCACACAAAAATCAGCGAAGGCACTTCTACGTGCCTCCTCTTCAGCTTCAAACCCCATGCTCGTCCATACATCGGTTGTCACGAGATCAGCATTTCTTACCGCGTCATGCGGATATGAGAATTCCTCATAATGATCGGTACTATACAACCCAGCTCGCTCGGGCTCCACTTCATAGCCTGAAGGCGTTGAAACATGCACATTAAAATCAAATATTTCAGCAGCCTGCAGCCATGTATTGCATACGTTATTAGAATCACCAATCCACGCTACCGTCTTACCCGCAATACTTCCCCGATGCTCTGTATATGTAAAAATATCGCCTAAAATTTGACATGGGTGATATTCATCTGTCAGCCCATTAATGACAGGAACACGTGAGTTTTCTGCAAAACGCTCAACGATGCTATGCTCATAAGTACGAATCATAACAATATCCACCATACGCGATATCACTTGCGCGGCATCTTCCACAGGCTCACCTCGACCAAGCTGCGTATCTCGAGTTGAAAGGTAAATAGCACTACCTCCTAACTGATACATTCCCGCTTCAAATGACAATCGTGTCCGCGTGGAATTCTTATCAAAAATCATCGCCAGCGTTCGATCCATGAGAGGCCAATATCGGCGATACTGCTTAAACTCATTCTTAATCCACCGCGTACGCTCGAATAAGTATTCCAACTCAACCAGGGTCAAATCATTTATCTTCAGAAAGTGCTTTAATTGCATACAATAGCTATTTAACTAGATGATCCAAGCCTGTCACGCGTGATCGCATCTTCAGTTTGATTTATTAAGAATCTCCCAATTATCTCTGAAGCCGTGTCTACGACTTGCTCCGCCTCAGCTTGATTCATTATCAAAGCAGGCAATAATCGCACCACCTTCTCCGAAGTTACATTAATCAATAGCCGATGCTTTAATGCCTCTTTAACCAATTCACCACAAAACACAGGAAGCTCGATACCTAACATTAACCCTTGCCCTCGAATGTGTATCACATCAAGCCAGCTTGCAAGTTTCTCCTTAAATCTATCTTGTATAAAGCCACCCACCTTAATTGCATTTTGCATCAAATGGTCTTTTTCAATCACATTCAGGGTGGTTAGTGCTGCAGTGCAAGCAAGTGGATTTCCTCCAAAAGTTGATGCATGATTTCCCGGTTTAAATACCTCACCAGCTTCACCTTTCGCAACACAAGCACCAATAGGTACACCAGACCCAAGACCTTTTGCTAATGTCATGACATCCGGTACGATCCCGCTATGCTGAAATGCGAACCATTTCCCGGTCCGACCAATACCGCACTGCACTTCATCAAGCATCAACAACCAATTATTCTGATCACACAATTGTCGCAGGCCTTGCAGATAATTGATCTGCGGAAAGTTTACTCCGCCCTCACCTTGATAAGTTTCTACCAGTACAGCTACCACATGTTTATTGTTGTTAGCAATTTGAGCAACCGCATCGAGATCATCGTATGGAACACGCAAAAAACCAGCTAGCAACGGCTCAAAACCTGCCTGTGCTTTACGATTACCAGTTGCAGTCAAGGTCGCCATAGTACGACCATGAAAAGATCGCTCCATCACAATTATCGTGGGCAACTCGATTCCTTTGTTATGGCCATATAATCTTGCCAACTTGATAGCCGCTTCATTTGCTTCCGCACCTGAATTACAAAAGAACACACGATCCATGCCTGATAGAGTCGCCAATCTCTCGGCCAGCAACTCCTGCTGTTCGATGCAATATAGATTGGAGGTATGTATCAGTTTCCCCGCCTGTTCGCACAGCGCTTTTGTCAATACGGGGTGGCTGTGCCCGAGACTACAAACAGCGATACCCGAAAGTGCATCCAAATAGCAGTTACCGCGATCATCCCACAACCGAACCCCTTCCCCCTTAACAAAAGTTACAGGAAGCCGCAAATAAGTACTCATCAAATTTGACACAGTGCTAGACTCGCATTTAATTGAAGAAATAAAAATAATACGGCGACATTTGCCGCCGTACGTTGTTTAGGTACTTTATATTAAATCTATATTTACTTATTTAGTAAGCTTTTTCAAGGTCTTTTTGCCATTTTTTGTTTATTGATATCTTTCTTTAAACAAAATATAGCTTCTATTTAAAAGTAGCATTGTTTCTTCTCAACATCACAGATTAATATGTTTTGCCATTAAAAATTATCTCATAGGTACTTATACACCCACACATTTTCTCTGTTTCATGAGGGAGATTGAGCAGCAGTTCTCATTTTGAAAATAATGCGCAAAATTCGATCTCGTTCAAGCTAGAAACGCTACCCTGCTGTAAATGCCACATGATAAATGCAATATTTATCCGTTTGTGTGGAGACGTCATACGAATTAATGCTCATCAGGAAAATTACTGAGGATTGAGACTAACGATGAAAGAAATAGAAATGACATGCTAAAATGCAGAATTATGCTCTGACAGTTTCATCACGAAATTATCCTTATTTAGCCAGATCAAACATTTCAGCTCAATCCGAAAATAATTGTAGCGTAGCGCGCTGAATTCAGAACTCAACAAAATCTAACGAAATGAATCAATTTGCAAAGGAAACCTTGTCCATCAGTCTTGAAGAGGAAATGCGGCGCTCCTATCTCGACTATGCAATGAGTGTAATTGTTGGGCGTGCGCTTCCCGATGTGCGGGATGGCCTAAAACCAGTACATCGGCGAGTGCTATATGCCATGCATGAACTCTCCAATGACTGGAATCGTCCCTATAAAAAATCAGCACGTATCGTTGGTGATGTTATTGGTAAATATCATCCACACGGTGATACAGCCGTATATGACACCATTGTCCGTATGGCTCAAAGTTTTTCATTACGCTACATGCTGGTAGATGGACAAGGCAATTTTGGCTCGGTGGATGGTGATAATGCTGCAGCCATGCGCTATACCGAAATTCGCATGTCACGCATCGCTCATGAATTGCTCGTTGATCTCGACAAAAATACTGTCGATTTTGGGCCTAATTACGACGGTTCAGAGCAAGAACCGCTGATTTTCCCCGCTAAGATCCCTAACTTGCTCATCAATGGTTCTTCCGGGATTGCTGTGGGAATGGCAACTAACATACCGCCCCACAATCTAAATGAAGTAATTGATGCCAGCCTTCTACTCCTTAGCAATCCAGATACCAGCATAGATGAATTAATTGAACTTATTCAAGCACCTGATTTCCCCACAGCCGGCATTATCTATGGCACAGCGGGCATAAGAGATGGCTATCATACTGGACGCGGGCGAGTAATCATGCGCGCACGTACGCATTTTGAAGACATCGATAAAGGCAATCGTCAAAGTATCATCATAGATGAGCTTCCTTATCAGGTAAATAAAGCCAATTTACTGGTACGCATTGGCGAACTGGTACGTGATAAACGACTCGAAGGCATTTCCGATTTGCGAGATGAGTCGGATAAATCTGGCATGCGTGTCGTTATTGAGCTAAAGCGCGGAGAAATACCTGAAGTGGTATTGAATAATCTGTACAAAGAGACACAGATGCAAGATACCTTTGGGATGAACATGGTTGCGCTCATAGATGGTCAGCCTCGCTTACTTAATCTAAAGCAAATCCTGGAAGCATTCCTGCGCCATCGACGTGAAGTCGTCACACGCCGAACCGCTTTTGAATTAAAGAAAGCACGTGAGCGCGGACACTTACTCGAAGGTTTAGCCGTTGCATTATCCAATGTAGATGAAATTATTGCTCTCATTAAGGCCGCGCCCACTCCCGCAGATGCCAAGAACGCACTCATGTCCCGAGTTTGGCGATCTGAGCTAGTAGAAGAAATGCTTACGCGCGCAACCATTGATGCAAAAGCTTTTCGTCCGGATGGATTAGCCGCCGAATTTGGCTTATTCGATCAAGGCTACCGCCTATCCGATACACAGGCCCAGGCGATACTGGATCTTCGCCTACAACGCCTTACCGGATTGGAACAAGGTAAAATTACCTCCGAATATAAAGAAGTCATTGACAAAATCATTGATCTTCTTGACATTCTCGCTAACCCAGAACGAATTACCCTCATTATTACTGAAGAACTCGGCGGCATTAAACAGCAATTTGGTGATAAGCGTCGCAGCGAAGTGGTCATCAACACTCAAGACTTAAACACGGAAGACTTGATAACCCCGGCTGATGTCGTCATTACATTGTCACACACCGGCTACATCAAAACACAATTGATGGACGAATACCGCGCGCAAAAACGTGGTGGACGTGGAAAACTAGCGAGCGCTACCAAGGAAGATGATTTTATTGACAATATGTTCATTGCCAATACGCATGATTATATCCTATGTTTTTCTAGTCTAGGGCGCGTGTACTGGATCAAGGTATACAATGTCCCTCAAGGCAGCCGTTCTTCGCGTGGACAACCCATCAACAATCTGGTGCAGCTAGAAAAAAATGAAAAAATCAATGCGGTATTACCCGTAAAAACATTCGATGATAACCGTTATATTTTTATGGCCACCTCCTTCGGTACGGTTAAAAAAACACCGTTATCAGAGTTTTCGCGTCCACGTACCAATGGCATCATCGCCATTGGTCTTGACGAAGGCGATTATCTGATAGGTGTCGCATTAACAGAAGGAAAGCATGATGTCATGCTGTTTTCTGATAACGGAAAAGCCTCGCGCTTCGACGAAAATGACGTTCGTCCGGTAGGACGCACCGCACGCGGTGTACGTGGCATGAAACTTGGCGCAGGACAAAAGGTAATATCGCTACTCGTCGCAGAGAACGAGGAATTGGCTGTCTTGATTGCGACAGAAAATGGGTATGGTAAGCGTACCCCCATCAACGAATTTACCCGCCATAATCGTGGCAGCCAAGGCATAATCGCCATCAACACCAGTACACGTAACGGTAAAGTAGTAGCGGCTCAGCTGGTCAAACCAGATGACGAAATCATGCTGATTACCACAGGAGGGGTATTGATCAGAACCCGTGTCAATGAGATTCGCGAAATGGGTCGTGCCACTCAAGGTGTCACGCTGATTAATCTGGATGAAGGAGAAAAACTTGCTGGACTGGAAAGAGTGATTGAAACGGATGAATCATAACCAACTTTCATTTAAGCTGCACGAGCGAACACGATGATAGCTAGCAATCTTCTTAAGTACATTCACACAGGATTCTTTTGATGAGCACAATCTACAATTTCAGCGCAGGCCCCGCGGTATTGCCAAAAGAGGTACTCCAATTCGCGAGTAATGAGATGCTAGATTGGCATGGCAGTGGCATGTCGGTCATGGAAATGAGCCATCGTGGTGAAGAATTCATGACTATTATTACTAAAGCCGAAAGAGATTTGCGCGAGCTCGTAGGCATTCCCGATCACTATAAAATACTTTTCCTGCAAGGTGGCGCCTCCAGTCAATTTGCGATGGTTCCGATGAATCTTCTGCACGGAAAAAATAAAGCAGATTACATCAATACGGGTCAATGGTCACAAAAAGCCATTGATGAAGCAAAAAAATATTGTGCCGTTAACATTGCCGCCTCATCAGAAGATGCTCATTTTACCTATGCTCCTGCCCCCGATAAATGGACGATCGATCCGGATACCGCTTATGTCCATTACACGCCTAATGAAACCATTGGGGGCGTAGAGTTCAACTGGATACCCGATATCTCACAAATCAAAGGCGGAAAAATCGGCATTCCATTGGTAGCCGATATGTCTTCCAACTTTCTGTCACGGCCACTGGATATCACACCATTTGGATTGATCTATGCAGGCGCACAAAAAAATATTGGGCCAGCAGGACTAGTGCTCGTTGTTGTACGCGAGGATTTACTGGGAAATTCCATAGAAGGTACTCCCACTATGTACCAGTACAAAACGCATGCAGATCATAACTCCATGTATAACACTCCCCCTACCTATGCCATCTATATCATGGGGCTTGTGCTAGACTGGCTAAAGCGAAAAGGTGGATTAGCCGCAATGGAAGAAATCAATATTTCCAAAGCAAAACTACTTTATGATTTAATCGATTCCAGCGACTTCTATCAATGCCCCGTTGCAAAACCTGATCGATCACGAATGAATATTCCCTTTACACTAAGAGACGCAGCCTTGGATAGTGAGTTTCTGAAACAAGCTAAAGCACATGGCTTACTCCAATTAAAAGGTCATCGCTCTGTAGGCGGAATGCGCGCTTCGGTTTATAACGCCATGCCCTATGAAGGGGTGATGGCGCTGGTGTCATTCATGAAGGAATTTGAGAAAAGCTATGCCTGATCGCCCTCTAAGGATTTTTAATATTCTCACGCTCAATCAAATCTCATCCATTGGATTGAAACGTTTTTCTTCTGATCGCTACCATGTTGCTAGCGACTTGCCCAATCCAGATGTTATCTTGGTTCGATCGCATAATATGCTGAATATGAACATCCCCGAAAGTGTCATTGCAATTGGGAGAGCAGGTGCAGGCACGAATAATATTCCAATTAACGAAATGAATCTGCGCGGCGTTGCAGTATTCAATACTCCCGGTGCTAATGCAAATGCTGTCAAGGAATTAGTATTGGCCGGCATATTAATCGCCTCACGCAATCTGATTCCTGCATTTCACTTTGTTGAAAGCTTGCAGGGTGATGATCAAGCGTTGCATAAACAAGTAGAAGATAGCAAAAAAAAATTCTTGGGGGTGGAATTACCTAAGCGGACACTTGGCATTATTGGTTTGGGTAAAATCGGAAGACTTGTTGCCGATGCCGCCATTAAGCTGGGAATGAAAGTATTGGGATACGATCCCAAAATTACCGTTGACTCCGCTTGGAGCTTATCATCAGAAGTACAAAAGGCACACAGTATCGAGGATTTATTACGCCGCAGTGATTTCATTTCTATGCACGTGCCTCTGACGGATGCGACTTATCATCTCATCAACGACGAAATGATCTCTCATTTAAAGCGAGACACGATATTACTTAATTTCTCCAGAGATGCCATCGTAGACGAAGACGCGATTCTCTCAGGAATTAATAGTGGTAGAATCAAATATTATGTATGTGATTTTCCTAGTCAAAAATTACAACACAAAGCGTCAGTGATTACACTACCGCATCTGGGAGCGTCTACTCAAGAAGCAGAGGAAAATTGCGCAATAATGGTCGTAAATCAGATCATCGATTATTTGCAACACGGTAATATTACCAACGCTGTCAATTTTCCTGATGTTGTCATGGAACGAGGGTCACCCTATCGGGTTGCGGTAGCCAATGCTAATGTGCCCAATTTACTCGGTCAAATATCAACGTGCATGGCTAATGCTGGATTGAATATACATAGCATGACCAATCAGTCACGCGGGGAAATGGCCTATACGCTAGTCGATACGGATAGTCCAGTGCCCGAAAAGGTTATCGACGATCTTTCCAGCATTAGTGGCGTCTTGCTAGTTCGCTATTTGCCCGCCCTAGAAGAAACTTCTAATTAATTTTCATTACTTATGAGTGAACATCTAAAACAATTGCGAGATAAGATCGACGCGATTGATAATGAATTACTTAATTTAATCAATACACGCGCAGAGCTCGCACAAGAAATCGGTCATCGCAAAAATGGGGCAACTTATCGTCCGGAACGCGAATCCCAAGTGTTATCACGCCTACAACAATTAAATCCTGGGCCGCTAAGCAATGAGCGCATCACACAATTATTTATAGAAATCATATCGGCCTGCCGTGCGATGGAAGAGCCTTTGACAGTTGCTTATCTGGGGCCTCAAGGAACCTTTTCTGAAGAAGCTGTAGTGAAACGTTTTGGCAATACAGTACTGACGCTCCCTTGTCATTCTATCGATGATGTTTTTCGCGAAGTAGAATCTGGCACAGCAAGCTATGGTGTTGTACCGGTGGAAAACTCTACTGAAGGTGCAGTCGGCAGAACCATGGATTTGCTGTTACAGACATCTCTTACCGTATGTGGCGAAATTGAATTGTCTGTTCATCAGTGTTTAATGGCGCAACAAGCTGATCTGGCAACCATCCAGAAAATTTATTCTCACCCGCAGTCCTTTGCACAGTGCCTAGGATGGTTAAATACCCATTTACCTAATTTACAAGCCATAGCACGCATTGATACGGCAAGCAATGCCGATGCAGCCAGATTAGCTGCAGCAGACAAGCATGCAGCCGCCATTGCAGGAAAAAAAGCTGCTGACGTTTTTGGACTCACAATCTGCGCTAAAAATATAGAAGATGATCCAAACAATACTACTCGGTTTCTGGTTATCGGGGCGCAGCAAGTTTCGGCATCCGGCAAAGATAAGACCTCGATCGTGATATCAACAAGTAATCGACCTGGCGCAATTCATGACTTATTAGCGCCTTTTGCCCGCTATCAAGTCAGCATGAGCCGGTTGGAATCGAGACCGTCACGTAAAGGTCTATGGGAATATGTTTTTTTTATTGATATTGAAGGCCATCAAGAGAATGAAAATATTGCAAAGGCGCTTGAGGAGCTTCGCAACAAAGCAACTTTCCTTAAAATACTCGGCTCATATCCTGCTGCGCAGTAATACACTCCATTGCTGATTGCATAATTTTTTTATTCCGTTTTGTTTTCTTTAAGTTTTAGCACTCTGCCCTTATGAAACTCTGTGAACTTGCACCAGAATATATCCGTGCCATACAACCTTACCAGCCAGGTAAACCCATCTCAGAACTAGTACGAGAGCTCGGTCTCGAGAAATATGGCGTTATCAAACTCGCATCCAATGAAAACCCGCTTGGAACAAGCCCATTAGCCTTGGAAGCAATGACCAAAGCATTGCAAGAAATTGCTCGCTATCCTGATGGAAGTGGTTTTGAATTAAAAAATGCATTATCGAAACACTATGGAGTAAACGTCGATCAGATCGTATTGGGAAATGGCTCGAATGATGTATTGGAGCTAGCTGCCCGAATTTTCCTGAAACCGGGTGCTTCTGCCGTTTATTCTCAACATGCTTTCGCTATTTATCCACTGCTGGCACAGGCACTGGGTGCACATGGCATCAGTGTACCTGCCCGACTTTATGGGCATGATCTGGTTTCCATGCTCAATGCCATTACGCCGGAGACACGCGTTGTATTTATTGCCAATCCAAATAACCCTACTGGTACGCTCTGTGACGCTGAAGACCTATTGCGTTTTCTTGAGCGAGTTTCACCCGATGTATTAGTCATTCTGGATGAAGCCTACGATGAGTATCTACCCGAGGCCAATAAAGCCAATAGCATTTCGTGGTTAAGAAAATTTCCCAATTTGCTAATTACTCGCACCTTTTCAAAAGCATACGGCCTAGCAGGCATTCGCGTGGGGTTTGCGCTTGCCCATCCTGATTTGGCCGATTTGATGAATCGTATACGTCAACCATTCAACGTCAATAGCATTGGATTAGTCGGCGCTCTTGCCGCATTGCAAGATATCGAATTTGTCAAACGCTCCTACGCAATCAATCGAGCAGGAATGCTACAAATTACAAATGGCCTGCGTCAATTGGGAGTAGAGTATATTCCCTCATATGGAAATTTTATCACCTTCCGTGTTAGGGGTGATATTACCAATACGATAAAAACCTACCAAAACTTGCTTCAACAAGGCGTGATCGTGCGTCCCTTAGGTGTTTATGAAATGCCCCACCATTTACGTGTTACCATCGGACTGGAATCAGAAAATCAGAAATTCCTGCAAGCGCTGGAACACGTATTAAAAGCATCGGCCTGAGCATCGATGATCATCCAAAAAAACTCAAATTGTCCACCTGCACTAGAATATGACACGCCCCCTCCTGCATAAGCTCGTCATCATAGGCGTCGGTTTGATTGGCGGTTCTTTTGCGTTGGCATTGCGCCAAGCTGGAGTGATCAAACAGATCGTTGGCATTGGGCGTAGTCCGGGAAATATGCAACGCGCTCGTGAACGAGGCATTATCGACGAAATAGCGAGAGATTTTCCATCTGCACTTAAAGATGCTGATTTTGTCCTGCTTGCAATGCCAGTTGGCCAAACTAATCATATCATGGCGCAAATTGCTCCTTATCTGGAATCCGGAACAATCGTTTCTGATGTAGGTAGCACAAAGCAAGATGTGATCCTCGCCGCACGTACTCATCTTGCCAGGCATCTCACCCACTTTGTTCCAAGCCACCCCATTGCTGGAACTGAATTCAGTGGCGCTGACGCTGCAGATATGTGCTTATTCCATGATAAGCATCTGATCATTACTCCTTTAGAGGAAAATAGCGAGCAGTCTATCAATTTAGTAGCAACCCTATGGCGACACTGTGGCGCAAATATCACTAGCATGTCCGCAGATCAGCATGATCGGATTCTTGCTGCCATCAGTCATCTTCCTCATGTTCTGGCCTTCACACTCATGAATTACGTCAGAGACAACGACGAGGATCAACCGGAAACGCTGTTACGTTTTGCAGGCAGCAGCTTTCGTGACTGCACACGCATTGCCAGCAGCTCACCGGAAATGTGGCGCGATATCTGCCTTGCCAACCAGGAAGATTTGCTTAAACAAATCGATGCTTATCAAAGTAAATTAATGAACTTACGCACCCTACTAGCAAACCGTGATGGAGAAGCGCTCGAAAAGATATTCACGGCAGCTCGCGAAATACATCAGAAATGGTTAAATAATACCCGTTAGCTTAATTCATGTTGTTTTATATCACGATAACAAGAGAGAAGTAGCTTAATCGAACTTCTCATTAGACTGGCAGTCTTTATAGTTCACTTATCCTGAGTCACGAGCACAAATACTATGCACCGATATCTGTTCACTTTTAGCGCTTTTGTCATCTCTCTGATATGTTTTCAGAATGTGAATGCACAGCACCCCCCTGCAGAATTACCAGCGGGCTTAACCAGGATTACAACGGTAGAAGGTATTTCGGAATATCGACTTGACAATGGATTGCGCATACTGCTTATTCCAGATAACTCACTTGATTCGATTACCGTCAATGTTGTTTATCTTGTAGGTTCACGAGATGAAGGGTACGGTGAAGCCGGGATGGCGCATTTACTCGAGCATCTACTGTTCAAAGGTACGGAACAGTTTCCTGACATCAAGAGCGAATTTACTAAACGGGGTGCACGCTGGAATGGTACCACCTCCTATGATCGTACCAATTATTTTGAGACGTTTACTGCCAGCTCGGATAATCTTAACTGGGCACTTAGCCTGGAAGCCGACCGCATGGTCAACTCACGTGTTGCCAAATCGGACCTAGACAGTGAAATGACTGTGGTACGTAACGAATTCGAAGCAGGAGAAAACAATCCATTCAGCGTGCTTTCCGAGCGTATGACTTCAGCAGCCTTTGCGTGGCACAACTATGGTCGCTCAGTCATAGGCTCACGTTCAGATATCGAAAATGTACCCATTGAGCGATTACAAGCATTTTATCGTCACTATTACCAGCCAGATAATGCTGTGCTCGTGATTGGTGGAAAATTCGAAGAAGCCGAAGCACTCGACATGGTTGTCCGTCATTTTGGCCCACTTCCACGCCCAACACGCAAACTGCAGGAAACCTATACCATCGAGCCAACACAAGATGGTGAGCGCATGGTTAAGTTGCGGCGTGTGGGCGATAGCCAAATTGCCGCCACCCTCTACCGCGTGCCATCCGGAACACATCCAGAATATGCTGCCATTGACTTACTCGTCACTATGCTCAAGCAGGTTCCGGGTGGTAGGCTTCACAAATCACTGGTTGAAACTAAGCTAGCAACTTCCATCGTAGGATTTGATCGCCAACTTCGGGAGCCGGGCTATATTTTCTTCGGTGCAAATCTTCGGCCTGACATGTCGCTGGAGACAGCACGCAATACATTGATCGATACGGTAGAATCACTCGCAGCTCAGCCGATTACGTCCGAAGAATTGGAGCGTGCACGTACCCGTCTGTTAAACAGGATTGAGCAAATACTATCCGATACGCCCACACTTTCTACTACGCTCACTGAATTCATCGCGATGGGAGATTGGCGCATGTTATTTCTCCATCGTGATCGTATCAAGCAGACAACGTTGGAAGAGGTGCAGCATGTCGCTAATAACTATTTCAAACCGAGTAATCGTACGTTAGGTTTATTCATACCTACCTCGGCACCTGATCGTGCCGAAATACCAGCCATCCCAGATCTGGCGCTCATGCTCAATGGCTATCGTGGTGATCCCAATATTAGTGTGGGAGAAGCATTTGATCCTACCCCCGCTAATATCGAAGCAAGAATTGCTCGAACTAGTTTACCTGGCGGCATGAAGCTGTCCCTGCTGCCCAAGAAAACCCGCGGGAGTACTGTCGTGGCTTCGCTGATACTCCATTGGGGTGATGAGGAAAGCAAGCAAAACAGGGCGACAGCATGCAACATGACTGGCGCTATGTTAATGCGTGGGACGAAGCAACATACGCGTGAGCAGTTACGCGATGCATTCGATCAACTCAAAGCACAAGTCCATATAAGTGTGGAAGGGGTGTCTATCGAAACTGTACGAGCAAATTTACCCGACACACTGAAACTGATTGCCGAAGTACTGCGCGAACCATCCTTCCCTGAGAATGAGTTTGAACAGCTCAAACTGGCCACGCTAGCCTCTATCGAAAACAGGCGGAGTGAGCCCGGTCCGCAAGCGAATTTGCTGTTGGAACGCCACCTTGCACCCTATCCCGTTTCGCACTGGCACTACACGCCGACATTGGAAGAGCGTATTGAGCTCATTAATGCATTGACATTGCAAGAAGTGAGGCAGTGTCACAGTGAACTGATTGGTGCTTCTGACAGTGAATTTTCTATTGTGGGAGATTTTGAGCCAGAAGAAATTACTCAGCTCATGCAACAGCTTTTTGATGACTGGAAAAGCCCACATCCTTACCAACGGATTCCCGTGATTTATCAAGATATTGCACCTATCAATCGTGACCTTGAGACGCCTGACAAGGCCAATGCCGTTTTTCGGGCTGGCATGATCCTTCGATTGCGGGATGATCACCCGGATTATGCTGCGCTGATCATAGGAAATTATCTTCTTGGCGGGTCAGCCGACTCTAGATTGTGGCGTCGCATACGTGAGCAGGAGGGTTTATCATACAATGTGACTTCATCACTTTCAGCGAGCGCGTTTGATGAGCATGGTGAATTCAGTATTTACGCCATCTATGCGCCTGAAAATCGTGCACGTGTCGAATCAGCCGTTCAGGAAGAGTTGACACGCGTGATGAAAGAAGGCTTCACTACAGAAGAAGTTGAAACTGCCAAGGCAGGCTACTTGCAAGCGCGACGCGTTGCACGGGGCCAAGACAAAGCACTTGTCGAACGCCTAGCCAACTATTTATCCCGCAATCGCACCATGCAGTGGGATATTGAATTTGAAGCAAAAATCGCGGCACTCACCCCCGAATCAATACTCACTGCGATGCGCAAGCACCTTGATTTCAGCAAATTGACGATCGTAAAAGC
>CAYNXU010000019.1:0-14981 GCA_964401225.1 uncultured Nitrosomonas sp. | reverse complement strand
TTTTATAGAATAATTCCCGTTGACGATCGAGCTGACGTTCCGCATTCTTCAACTCGACACGCGTCTTGGCAAATTGCGCAATAGCCTTGGCTAAATTAGCTTCTTCCGCACGTGTGTCCAGGGTAAACAACCGCTCCCCTTTGCTTACGAATTGGCCTTCCTTGATATGTACCGTTTTGATCGTTGCCGTAATCCGGGAACGCACTTCCACTGCTTGCAAAGAAGTTGCCGATCCTTTGACTTTGAACTTAACCGGCACATGGCGTTGTGCCACAGCGGCCATTAGCACTGGAATAGCGCTGGTTTCTGTTTGAAGATGATCGACTGCGGGAGCAGGCGTACGTAGCAACCAAAAACCAGCTAATAATGCAGCGAGCAAACAGCCCATGACAGCCATCATTTTTACGCGCCTTTTGCCAGTAGGGACAGTTTTCTGGGGAGTGGTTGCTTCCAATACCTGATTCCGTCGTTACGCTAGTAAAAAAGCCTGAAATAATCCTTCTTAATTGATGATTCTGCCACCCGCCATGCGTATTTGTCGGGAGCAACGGCTAGATAAGGCTTCATCATGAGTCACGAGCACGAGTGTCGTGCCTCGTTCACGATTCAATTCAAACATGAGTTCAATGATTTGAGCGCCTGTTGCAGAATCGAGATTACCCGTCGGTTCGTCGGCAAATAGTAATTTTGGCTGGGTAACAAAGGCACGCGCTATCGCCACACGCTGCTGCTCCCCCCCCGAAAGCTGTCTGGGATAGTGTTTAAGCCGCATCCCCAAACCGACTCGTTCGAGCAATTCCTGAGCTGCTTGCCTGGCATCGCTTACTCCATATAGCTCCAATGGCAACATCACATTTTCTAGTGCTGTTAATGCAGGTAGCAGTTGAAATGATTGGAACATAAAACCGAGTAGTCTGCTGCGTAATGCGGCACGCTCATCTTCATCCAGCAGAAAGATATCCTCTCCTTCCAAATAAACTTGACCACTGGTTGGAACATCTAGGCCTGCCAATAGTCCTAGTAAAGTAGATTTACCTGAGCCTGAGGCACCTACGATAGCGATCGATTCGCCAGCATTTACTTCTAAGTGAATATCCTGCAAAATCGTTAACTGATTTTCGCCGGTATCAACTTGTTTAGTCAGGGCATTTGCTAGCACAATAGGGTGAACCAATTCATTAACACGATTATTCATTATGAAAATATTTTTAATTACTCTTTTTTTTCTATTTAACATCGTTCCCAATGCAATAGCCAAACCAGACAGCAGTTTGACTGTCATGATTCTGGGAGACAGCTTATCCACCGGCTATGGTTTACCCGCAGATGTCAGCTGGGTCAACCTACTTAAACAGCGCATGCAAACACATTCTCCTCATTATCAAGTCGTCAACATCAGCATCAGCGGCGAGACAACACTGGGGGGGCGTAACCGTATCGAGCAGGCGATTAACACGCATCGCCCGGATATCGTCATTATCGGATTAGGTGGCAACGACGGGCTTCGCGGCGCATCCATTCAATCCATTCATGATAATCTGGAAGCCATCATTCAGGTTTGTCAACGAAACCATGTCACGCCCGTCCTGGCTGGCATGCAATTACCGCCTAATTATGGCATAGCCTACACACAAAAGTTTCGCAATCTTTATCCCCAACTTGCAGAACGCTATCAATTGAAGTTGATTCCATTTCTCCTGGCTGGATTTGGTGAAAAACGTGAGTTTTTCTTAGACGATGGCATCCATCCCGATGTCCAAGCACAGGAAATAATTACTGAAAATGTTTGGCAGGTATTATATCCAATGTTGGATGCTGGTTACTCTTCCGTGCAAAAAAGAATACAGGTAACACCTGCATATACTAATTGACTTAGTCAACCAGGATAAATTGTTCCTTTATATACATCACGCTTCAAAATTCGGTTTTGTTTATAATCCCTATTCAGCTATTGATGCCGAATTTTCAAATGCGATGAATATATAATGCCAGCGCAGCGATTCATTAACGAAAATTCATTTTAAAGCATTTTAAGATTGACTTTCTTCATCTAGCCTGTGCAGGAATATATTCAATTCATTGGTTAGCGGCGCTTCCAGGCGAATTGTTTCGCCGGTTGCAGGGTGTGATATCTCTAAACTACTTGCATGCAAGAACATGCGCTTTAGACTGAGCTTTTGTTCACTTTTCATCAGCCGCTTATTCAATTCGAAATTACCGTATTTGTCATCTCCTACGATGGGAAAACCCAGATGCGCCAAATGAACGCGGATTTGATGTGTGCGCCCGGTTTTTAACTCTGCCTCCAGCAAACTAAAGTCTTCCCAGCGTTTCTTCAAGGTAAAGATTGTATGTGACGACAATTCTTTTCGCTCGTCACTTTTTCCAGAAACGACGGCTACGCGTCGCTCCCCTTCGGCGGTAACATATTTATTAAGTAATAACTTCACGCTTTGTTTAGCATTACGCCATTTGCCACTAACCAGGACCGAATAGCGTTTCTGAACGGCCCCCTCCCGAATTTGCCGGTGCGCATCGACCAATGCACTCCGTTTTTTGGCAAGCAACAGAATCCCAGAGGTCTCTCTATCCAGGCGGTGGACCAACTCGAGAAATTTCCAGTCCGGATAGCGCGCACGCAATTGCTCGATTACCCCATGACTTATCCCGCTCCCGCCATGTACAGCCACACCCGATGGCTTGTTGATTACCAAAAGCCACTCATCTTCAAACAATACCTCAAAAGCGGTAGAATGATGCTTTGCTGTTCCGCCAGTTTTTTGCAGAGGGTTGCCTTGGGCGACTCTAATCGGAGGAATACGTACCTTGTCACTCTGCTGCAATCGGTAATCGGCATTGACGCGCTTACTGTTGACGCGCACCTGGCCGCTACGTAACAGCTGATAAATATGACTCTTGGGCACCCCTTTAAAGCGTTTGAAGAAAAAATTATCGATGCGCTGCCCATCGGCTTCTTCACCGATATTTTCTACACTGACGATATCTGGCATAATATCTTTGCCTAGCGTTCTAATTTTACCTATACTTTTCAATTGGAATTCCCATATATACCCATATACAGATATCATGTACCCGCTACATGATGAACACGAACATAGGATAGTTAAGGATCATTATTTACTCATCGATGTTAGTTTTGAAGTGCTGAAGAAAATCAGCACTGATTTGGTTAATGTCGCTCACCACCTAAAGTAGCGATAGTAATTGATTTGCGCGCTCAAAGCACATATGAATTTTAGTTTCTGGTTTCGTAGTCCCCGTCAATGGGATAGACTTTGTCGAAACCCTGTATCACTTGACTTCACTGCTGTTCGAACAGAATGCAGGAATCAAGATACTATAAGCAAGAGATTGGCCAATCTTCAAGGATAGGAAAATTAAAGAAGGTCTCAATAAGTGAGCAAAAAAAACGCAGCGGAAAGCGCTCGGAGCATAAGACCTGAAAATCGAGCAAAGTCTATTTCGTTAGAACAAATCAAACATGTTTTAGTGAAACAAGCCTTAAATAGCTTAGCGAAACTTCATTTTGGCAAAGACACATATCGTATGGATCAGCCAAGGGAAGAATACCGCGCAATACAACAATGCGCCACCATAGTCACCCCATACAGACCTTTCTTAATCCAACGACCCAATTATCTGAACAATAAATTCTATAATGCATAAACAATAATAGCTGAGCTTTTATGCACAGCGATATCTGCCCGTGAATTGAGCGCGGGAGGCTTAAAATGAAACGCATGTTATTCAATGCGACGCAACCTGAAGAGTTGCGTGTCGCAATTGTTGATGGACAAAAACTGATTGATCTCGATATTGAAACCGTTGGCAAGGAACAACGTAAAAGTAATATTTATAAAGCGGTTATTACCCGACTAGAACCCGGACTGGAAGCCGCTTTTGTTGATTATGGCGGTGATCGCCACGGCTTTTTACCCTATAAAGAAATTTCTCCTAACTGTTTTGGGCAAAAAGCAAATTTACCTAGTCATCGCATCCAAGACCTCCTCCGCGAAGGTCAGGAACTGATCGTTCAAGTCGATAAGGATGAACGAGGCACTAAAGGTGCTGCATTAACAACCTATATCTCTCTGGCAGGGCGTTATCTTGTGTTAATGCCTAACAATCCAGATAGCGGAGGTATTTCTCGTCGCATCAGTGCCGAAGAACGGACAGAGTTGCGCGAGGTCATCGCGCAGTTACAGGTCCCGACCGGAATGAGCATCATTGCCCGTACCGCTGGCATTGGTCGTAATGAAGAAGAGTTGCAATGGGATTTAAACTACCTCGTACAGCTTTGGCGCGCGATTGAAGAAGCGGCAAAAAATCAAAGCGGTGTTTTTTTGATATACCAGGAAAGCAGTCTAGTTATTCGCGCCATTCGCGATTATTTTCATCATGAAATCGGTGAAATTCTAATCGATAATCCCGAAATTTATGAACAAGCATGCCAATTCATGGCTCACGTCATGCCAGGCAATGTCGATCGGCTCAAACTGTATCAGGATGACGTACCGTTATTTTCGCGCTTCCAAATAGAGCATCAAATAGAGACCGCCTACTCCCGGCAAGTATCCCTGCCTTCAGGCGGCGCGATCGTAATCGATCACACTGAGGCACTCGTATCCATTGATGTGAATTCGGCCCGCGCCATTCGAGGTACCGATATCGAAAATACTGCGTTTAATACCAATCTGGAAGCTGCAGACGAAGTAGCACGACAACTTCGTTTGCGTGATCTTGGCGGATTAGTGGTCATTGATTTCATTGACATGGAAATCACTCGCAATCAGCGCGAAGTGGAGTCGCGTCTGCATGAAGCGCTGCGCCTTGATCGTGCGCGTGTTCAAGTTGGAAAAATCTCACGCTTCGGTCTGTTGGAGTTATCGCGACAACGCCTACGCCCCTCGCTCGGTGAAAGCAACTATATCACCTGCTCACGCTGTCATGGCACGGGACATATCCGCGGCACAGATTCATCAGCCCTGCATATTCTTAGAATTATTCAAGAAGAAGCCATGAAAGAGCATACCAGTGCGCTCCATGTGCAACTACCCGTAGATGTCGCCACTTTTCTGTTAAACGAAAAACGTTCTGATATCCATAATATCGAAGCACGTCTGAAAGTTAATATTATTCTCATTCCCAACATTTATCTGGAAACTCCCAATTATAAAATTACCCGGCTACGCCATGAAGATATCAAATCTACCGAAATACACCCGAGTTATGAGCTGGTAGAAAAAGTTGCGGAAGAAATTGCTTTTCCTACAAAAACACAAGAAACTAAGGCGACACGCCCCCAGGCTGCCGTAAAGGGAATCACGCCAGCACAACCCGCTCCATTACGTGAAGAAAAGCCTCGCGAACAAGTCTCTTTCCTGGATAAATTCTTTAGTTGGTTCAGACCGGCGGGTACTGAACGCACGCAAACAGAATCAACGGCTAGCAATCATAAAGAAAAATCCCAACGCCAGGAGCGAGGGCGAGGACGCAGGGAACGTGGCCGGGGCGGCCGCAGCAGAGAGATGCTGGCTCACGAGCAACGCAAGCGCCACGACCAGAATGAACCTCTGAACGAACCTTCTCAGGAATCGGCCGGCGTATTGCTTCAGGAGCAATCCACTTCGGGGCACAAAGCAGAAAATATGCAGAAAACGCGCGATATCCCTGCTGTTCGAAAAAAACAGACTCGCCCTCCTCGTGATGAGAAAGAATCCATAGAAGCAGAATCACCTGCAAAAGAAGCGATTCCGGCAATCGAAACGCCCTACGAGAAAGTTGAAGAGCGAGGGCGTTCACGCCGGCGTCGTGGAGGGCGGCAACGTGACCGTACTGAGCGATCTCGCGTCAATCCTGTCACTGAAAATGAAGATACTGCTTCCTCAGCACAATTCCAGCCTGTAGCCAGCTCCACTGGTCAAGAAGCAATGCCGAAACTGATCACTTTTAAAACGGAAAATCTAGTCACTGAGACCAGTGAATCTAGCCACAAATTTAAGCTAACAGAGCATACTCCTGACTTTTCGACAATCTCACCCACTTCATCAATTCAGCATGATTCAACATTTGATCATCTTCCGAGCCCTGCTGAAAGTGAGTTGCCAAAACCTCCATCTAGTCATACTCGATCAGCCGAGTCCTGCACAGTGACTGAACTGCCCGATTTGACCAAAAGTGGATTAGTCATGATTGAAACCGCGCCTGACAAAGTCTCTGATAGGGTGGAAGAATTATCTCTTCCCAAAAGACCGCGGCGCAAGCCGACTGTCTTGAAAACAGAAGAATCATCTGAACCACTCGTTCAGATAGAGACAAAAAACTGATTTATGATTGTGAGGTTATCCGAGAATAGACTGATCTACTGCGAACGAACCTTCCAGGCTCTCGCTCTCGCTATGATCGCTATTCTTGGACAGCCTCCTAGAAATACTGAAGAGAACACATTCTCTTCTTTTAAAGGGCATCTCTAAGAATCCAAATCTCGTCACAACACTTCGTTACTCGCAAAAAATGTTTCCTTACATCTCAAGCATAGGTTGCGTCAACATTTTTTTCTCGTGCCTCGTTTTGTATAAAACTTTGAATTTTTAGAGACGCCCTAAAGAAACATCTATATTGTGTGCTCAAAGATAATGTGCATGTAAGACTAATAGCAATAGCCAGTAAGTCGATACTATACTCATCGTACTTCAAAATTCGATCTTCATGATCCCTCATCCCGCCTTATCTCAGTGAAGGAAGGGATTGATGCTGAATTTTGAAGTACGATGTGCATAATTTTCATTACTAACTTCTTTCTGGGCGATTCCATCATGCGAAGGCTGACAGCATCAGATGGCATAATAATCATCTTAATTCAATGAGGTAACGATATGAACGATTTCCCTGAATTTGACGAGATTCATGTCATCTCAGATATCCATATGGGTGGCAACAATCTGGATTTTCAAATCTTGCGCGAAACGAAACGACTTGCCAACTATATCGGTTGGGTCGGACAACAACGCCCCAGTGGGCGCGTGGCATTGATATTGAATGGCGATGTCATCGATACGCTAGCCGAAGATATGCAGGGTTACGTCGCTGTTGATGAAGCAGTTGCAATCACACAACGTATTATGAAAGACCCTTCGTTTGCCGGCATATGGCAAGCGCTAGCGGATTTTGTCAAATTAGAAGGACGTACCTTAGTTATTGTCATCGGTAATCACGATATCGAATTATCCTTCCCCATTGTACAGCGCTTGATCGTTACACACCTTGCGGGAGATGATCTGCAGGCACGTGCACGTATCGAATTTTCCACGACCGGTGCAGGCTATAGCTGTATGGTTGGAAATGCACGCGTTTATTGCACCCATGGCAATGAAGTCGATGCCTGGAATTACAACCGTTATGAAGACCTAGCAAAAGTGGGACGACGCTTAAATGTTGGGCGCTCGCTCGATCCTAAAGAATGGTATCCAAATGCCGGCACGCGTATGGTCAAGGAAGTGATGAACGAGGTAAAGCGCAGATTTGCCTGGATCGATCTGCTCAAACCAGAAACCTCGGCAGCTGTCGGCACTCTACTGGTACTGGATCCATCACAAGTAAGTAAAATCAGCAGACTATTGTCGATTGTCGGCGAGAAAATCCAGGGACAGAAACAAGCCGATCAACGTCTCTCAGCCGAAGGATTTCATCAACCCGATCAGAGTACTGCCCTACCCTCCACGGTCGATCAATTATTGGGACCCAATCTCAAAACAGGCATATTAGGTGCAAAAACGACAGGGGAGCGTAGTGCCGATGAAATGCTGTTAGCAGCAGAAAAGAATTTTAGCCAAACGGGAGCGCATGTGGCTGATGCTGATAGCACCTTAGGTACGCCGCAACTCATCTTGGATAGATTAACCGGCTGGATGAAAGGTGTCGGCAAAGACGAGGCGCTACGCCGTGCACTCAAAGACTGGCTGGAGAAAGATAAATCATTCGATATATCCGATCAGGACGACACCTACAAACAAACTACAGCTGCTGTCGGATCTTCTATCGATTTTATTGTTACTGGTCACACCCACCTTGAACGTGCCATTAACATGGGTGGCGGACGCTACTACTTTAATAGTGGCACCTGGATTCGCTTAATGCAATTTACTGAAGCCATGCTAAAAGACTCGGCTTCCTTCAAACCAGTTTATGATGTGCTTATTAATGGCAAAATGGAAACCATCGATAATGCGGTATTTGGCGACCAACCCTTTGTGATGGATCAGACCAGCGCGGTATCGATCAAGAAAGAAGGTGGAAAAGTAGTCGGTAGATTGATGCATGTCATTGATGATGGTTTAGGCACATTCACTGAAATAAAAAAATTCCCGGAGAACTGATATGAGTGCCGACCCCAGCAAAGCTATCCAGAAAGTCAAACTAGAATTTCTCAGACCGGGGCCGCCACATAATCAATTACTCTCCCCGCTCACCCCTTATATCGCATTATGTGGTGAGGATGGACCCGTAACGGTACAAATGCCATTCGAGCACCGGCATTTATTGATGCGCTTGAGCAGGTTGCGCTATAGATCCGATAAAGATCCTGCCAAAGATGAACAACGCCAGGCGGAAGTCCGCGATATGGGCGAAGCGATCGGGGAAGTGCTCAGTCAGATACCGGCGTTACTTTCCGAATTAGGTAATGCATCAGAGGGAACCGGTAATCTGGTTCATTTGCGTCTTTCTTTGTCAGCATTCGAACTCGGCCTAATCCCCTTCGAGCTAGCGATCGGCTTGGATGGCTTTCCTGGCTCCGGCTCACCGCTGTTTCTGCAATCACGTACACCCATTTCGATTACACGAGAAATCCGTCGCGGCCGCCCCCTGCCAATCAACTGGAACCGGCCACCACGCATCCTGTTTGCTTTTGCTGAACCTGATGGACTTTATGTGCCAGCTCAAGCACATTTACAAGCATTACGCGCAGCTATCGAACCTTGGGTCAAAATCAGAGACGTAAGCAAAACTATGGAGCGAGTTGAAGATGTCAAAAAAATACTGACTGTCTTGCCGAATGCTACCCTGAAACAAATTCGAGAAGCCTGTGCTGAGACCGAATATACCCATGTGCACATTCTGGCGCATGGTGCACCGCTGGAAAGCGCTGGCGACAGACACTATGGCATAGCATTATGTAATGATATAGACCAAGGCATCGATATCATTGATGGCGAAAGACTTGCTATAGCCCTGACTGCTCGCGATTCCTCAGGGAACACGAAATTCTGTCCGACACTGGTTTCGTTGGCCACCTGCGATTCCGGCAATATTGAATCTGTGTTGACTCCCGGCGGCAGTATTGCGCACGAACTTCACGCTGCTGGCATCCCTTGGGTCATCGCCTCTCAGTTTCCGCTATGGATGCGCGCATCTGCGATCGCTGCTGAGGTACTGTATCATCGTTTGCTGAGCGGCGATGATCCGCGCTGGGTAATCTATGAGCTGCGTCAACGCTTACGCACTGATGCAGCTGGCACCCATGACTGGGCAAGTATCGTCGCTTACGCCACTGTGCCACTTAACTATGAAGATCAAGTTAGCGCCTTTCGTGACCAACAAATTCGAAGACGACTGGAAGTTAAATTTGACCGTATTGATGAAGTGGTGGGTACCAATGCCAACAGTAATCAAGTGCCCCAACAGTTCAATACTACCGAGCACGGCAATGAGATAGCTTCCTTATGCCAGTCGATCCGTAGCGAACTTAAGGCATGGCGTGAACAACCTGAAGCAATGATCTCTTCCAAAGTAAAGGCCGAGCGTCTCGGTATGAGTGCAGCGAGTGAAAAGCGTATCGGCATCGCCTGTTCATTACTTGCCAGCAACCAAACTGCTGATGCTAATGAAAATCAGAAATGGGCAAAGGAAAGCAAATATGCTTATCAAGCATCACGTGATTTCTATCGTGAAGCACTAGAAGTAGAGCCCCATAATCATTGGGTTATGACGCAGTATCTGTCTATCATGGCAATCCCTGCATTAGCTAATAAAACAACTTTTAAAGCACTTTCAAAAAATTATGGCCGGTGGTGGATTGCAGCGCAACAAATCACTGAATGGGAGTTGAACAAGGCAGCCGAAAAAGAGCGTGTTTGGGCATTAGCCACACTCGCTGAACTCACGTTACTCGGCACGGCCTATAGCGAACAGGAATACAATTACAAACAAGCAAACAAGGATATTATCCGCTATTGCAATGAAATACGGGCACGACTGGGCCCAGACGAATTTCCACTCTTTTCTACGCAACGTCAGTTCAGGCGTTATACCCTGTATTGGGATAGGGAAGAATGGAAAAATCTCGCACAGACAGCTTTAGAGACATTGAGTGATCAATCGTTGGAAACATCTATGGAAAATTGATAGGATCATATTAGCCGATTGATCTGGCTAAGAACGTAACAAAATATTGAGACGAAACAAGATAACCAGGCGATCCGCGAAACGAATACTGGCAAATATAGATTTAACGGTTTTCTGAACCACATGGCAACTAAGCAAAGATAAGGGCATCTCTTTCAAGAAACAAATATAAGTAACTGATTATAAGCAATATAAAAATATTATATTCCGATAGCATTAATATGTTTCTTTCAAGCGTCTTGCGGTCGATGACCGATTATTTCGCTAAAAATTCAGAGTTTTAAATAAGACGAGGCGAGAACAAGAAATGTTGACGCAGCATAGGGTTGATATGCAAGGAAACATTTTTTGTAAACAACGACGTATTGTGACGAAATATGGATTTTTAGAGGTGCCCATAAGTTGAAGACTGGATTTACGCCATTATTGATAAAACTTTGCCTGTATTTGCTATTCTATATTCAGTCATAACAAGATTACTCACCGAAAGCAGGTCATAAGCATGCGCTATTTTTATTATTTACTTGCAGCACTCATGATGACGTCAACCCACGCTAAAGCCAGCGATGTTGGTATTTCCATCAGCATTGGCCAGCCCGGATTTTATGGCGAACTACATTTTGGCGGCTATTACCCGACCCCTCAACTGATTTACCCCCAACCGATTTTAGTCTGGCAAACCCCCGCGAATTTATGGCAGCCACCGATTTATATGCATATCCCCCCTGGCCATGCCAAAAACTGGAACAAATATTGTTATACCTATAATGCTTGCAACCGAAATGTCTATTTTGTTCAAGAAAATTGGTATAAGCACGTCTACATACCGTATTACCAAAAACGCAGCAGCTACTGGGACAGACATAATGACCGGTACAAATCTCCCCAACATTACCCTCCTAGAAGCTACTATGATAACGTTCGGGGCGGCCAAGACTATCGAGACAAACGTGATCAGCAAAGATACAAACAGCCCTATGACAGCCACCCAGGAAGCCAGCGAGATAAAGACCGGCGTGACCATGATAACTACCGGAGCAAGCATGACGATCATCCAGGTAAAGGAAAGCGCGACAAAGACCATCGCAAAGACTGACTTGGCTCTCCGCTAGGAGGCTGTCCGAGAATAGCGATCGTAGCGAGGGCAAGGCTGGTTGAGCAGGATTTTTTGATCATTGGAGGCGAATAGTTGTTCTATTTAACAAACAGGATCGGAAAATTTGGCCAAGCAGGTTCATCCGCAATAGATCAGTCTATTCTCGGACAGCTTCCTAGAACTAACACCTGATATCTTTTCGAATAGAGATCGGTCAATAGAGAATGTGGATGCAAACGCTGCTAACAGAAAATGACATTCATGTCAGAATCAATATGAGACTCCAATCTGATTTGATCTGCTTAGATTCTAATGATCAGTGTGACACCTAATGAATAGTAGCACCATTCTGAAATCGATAATCACCTGCCCACTTTGTGGTTATAGCGCGATGGAAACGATGCCAACCGATGCATGTCAGTGGTTTTACGATTGCAAGGCCTGTGGCGCATTACTCAAACCAAAACCGGGTGATTGCTGCGTGTTCTGCTCCTATGGTTCTGTGCCGTGCCCACCCGTTCAAAAAAATAGGCATTCATGTTGTCCATTGTGACAAACATACAACGCCATGAGTTTAGTACCTCGCCTCGTGGAGCTTATAACGGCAATGCTAGCCAAAATATTTCATAAATTCACGTGATGATCACGCAGAATTATGATTAATAATGAAGTTTTGCGAAGGAGTGGTGTAGTGGTTCATACACCCGGCTGCACAAAATCTTTCTTATTAATCAGATGACAAGTGAGGGTGCGTGTCAATTTATAAAATATTCAAGCTAGCATCCAACGTGGTTAACTGTTGAATTGAGTTGTAACCAGAGTGGAACGCCCCTTGTCTCGCTCTGGTGCCATCACTTTAATGTAGGATAGCAGCATTTCTTCCAGAAACAGTTTGGCATTGAGAGGATGGTGCGATAATTGTTGTGTCGTGACCAAATTGCGCCAGAAACTGGCAAGTAATTTTGGATCTGCTGTCGTGGCTAGCTTCTTTATAGCACTATCTTGTTGCACATGGTAACGGATCTTTCCGGTCGTACTATAACTCATCAGATCATAGCACCACTTTTGCAGCCAGCTAACAATACTTGGCAAATCCAGTTTATGTAACGTACTCGCGAGCAGAATTGGGTCGAAGCTCGCTGGTAAGCTGATTTGCCGGATAAAATCGGTATGTTGCGTAAAGTATTCGTCATGGCTGAATGCGGCTGCTTGCAGCGGTGAAGAACCTGCCAATGCGAGGCAAAGATCAGGATGCTTGACGCCTTGTTTTGTCAACCAGTTACGCGCAACCGTGGCATCAGGTACTGGCATGGTAATTTGCTGACAACGACTCCGAACTGTTGGCAGAAGATCCTGCCAACGATGTGTCACCAGTATGAATAGAATATTGGATGGTGGTTCTTCGAGTTTCTTTAATAATGCATTGGCTGCAGGCACATTCATAGCCTCTGCCGGATGAATCAGAATCACTTTCAGACCTTCCTGATGCCCTGAAAGGTAAACAAAGTTATTCAGCGCGCGTACCTGCTCAATGGTAATGTGTTGACTGGGTTTTTTCCGGGACTTGGCGGAATCGGCATCTGACTTGCCCCCTTCATTCTCCTGCACAACTTCATTGGAGATCCCGGTGAGTGCCTCCGGCGCCATCAAATAGAAATTCGGATGTGTGCCCTGCTCAAACCAATTGCAGCTGGCACATTGTCCGCACGCAGTCTGTTGTGATGTTATTCGCTCACACAATAATGACTTGGCAAGGTGATGAGCGAAGCCCAACTTACCTATCCCTTTTCTACCCTTTAGCAACAAAGCATGGGCTTTCAAAGTAACCTTTCCTCTGACTTGCTGCCAGAGGGTATGTTGCCAGGGATAAAGTTCATCCATTTTCTGGTACTCTATTACGCTTAATTAAATAATATTTCCCGGAGAGTGCCTTCGAGCACCCTTGTCACATCGTGTAGCGGCTGACTAGCGTCGATCAACCGGATTCTCTCAGGAAATTGCTGTACCCGCTGTAAATACGCTTCACGTACCCGGCAAAAAAATTCATCCTGCTCTTGCTCAAAGCGATCAGCTATTTTGATCGATTGTACACGCTGCCTAGCTAAATCTATGGGCACATCAAAATATAACGTCAGATCGGGCTGGAATACCCCCTGTACCCATTGTTCCAGCATGCGCAATTTATCCGACTCGACCCCTCTTCCCCCACCTTGGTAAGCAAAACTCGCATCGGTGAACCGATCCGAAATGACCCAATCTCCCATAGCAAGCGACGGTAAAATGACTTTATCCAGATGTTCCCGCCGTGCCGCAAACATCAGTAACGCTTCTGTTTCCGCATGCATGAACTGGCGGTGATCGAGCAGCAAGGCACGTAGTTGTTCACCCAATGGGGTTCCACCTGGTTCCCGTGTCGTCACGACCCGCACTTCCTTACTGCGTAAGAAATTTTCTAGCCAAGCAAGATGCGTGCTTTTACCTGCACCATCGATACCTTCCAACGTGATGAATTTTCCTTTCTGCATGCCTAATTCGCTTAATTACTCGCTATGAACAAAATCCAGTTCTATTTGCTTTACACTATCGATATCCATCAATTGAATTTAATCACCTCTGAAACAAGCATGCTATGCAAATCAACGCCGCTGGTCTTCTCGAACAGGTACATTTTATTCCTTCACCCAATTGCGACGAGCGTCCACCCGAATGTGCCATTAATCTCTTGGTAATACACAATATCAGCCTACCTCCCGATGAGTTTGGTGGAAATGGGGTAATTGAATTATTCACCAATCAGCTCGATCCAACCGCTCACCCCTATTATCCATCACTACGTGATCTCAAGGTCTCCTGTCACTTTTTTATACGCCGCGGTGGAGAAATCATCCAGTTTGTTCCCTGCACTCAGCGCGCCTGGCATGCCGGCATTTCCTGCTGGCAGGGGAAAAATCGCTGCAACGATTTCTCCATTGGAATCGAACTGGAAGGAAGCGACACCCTTCCTTTTGAACCTATTCAGTATGATAGACTCATTATGCTCACATCAACGTTGCTCAGGACCTATCCGATTACCGACATCGTTGGGCATGCTGATATTGCACCCACCCGTAAAACTGATCCAGGACCATGCTTTGATTGGCAATATTATCGGTTAGCACTTGCAACTCAACCAAGAATGAATATTGCAACTCGTTAATTTTACTCAGCATGGTAGTTAGCCACTAATCTAAACTCACCACCCGGCTGAATCGTGACGATATCGGTCGCGGCATTGGTCGTTTCAACGCATAGTAACCGCAGATAGTCGTCATCCTGCAAATCGGCCATTTCCGCCGAGATTTTTGCCCAGGGATTCCACACGACGGCAGTGTGACTACCTTGAGACGTAATGCGGATCTTGCGCTGCAGAGCAGCATCGTGAATCACAAGCTCATTCGCAACATTCAGATAAATACGATCCACT
>CAYNXU010000018.1:0-15224 GCA_964401225.1 uncultured Nitrosomonas sp. | reverse complement strand
CTAGGAGGCTGTCCAAGAATAGCGATCGTAGCGAGGGCGAGAGCTGGTTAGGCTGGATTTTTCGATCATTTGAGGCGAATAGTTGTTCTATTTAACGAAAAGAATCGGAAAATCCGGCCAGCCAGGCTCGTCCGCAGTAGATCAGTCTATTTTCGGACAGCCTCCTAGGATTCTTTTTCCTTGTCAGCAGATTTGTTCTCGCTGCCAATCAATTGCGGATTTAGTTCAGTATCCGCCGACTTACTTGACAAACCTGCCAGTAGAATGCCCAATTCATAAAGCAAATAAAGAGGAACTGCAAGCAAAAATTGCGAAATCACATCAGGCGGGGTAAAGATCGCACCGATTACAAAAGCGCCGACCAGCACATAATGGCGCACCTCTTTCATTTTTGTCAGCGAGATGGCTCCTGTTCGGACTAGCACCACGACGAACACCGGCACTTCAAAGGTTATCCCAAAAGTCAAAAACATGGTTAGCACAAAGCTGAGGTATTCGCCAATGTCGGTCATGACCGCAACCCCCTCAGGTGCAAAAAAGATAATAAACTCAAATACCAGGGGTAATGCGGCGAAATAAGCGAAGGCCATGCCCACAAAAAATAATAAGCTGCTGGCTATAACGAGCGGCAGAAAAAGACGTTTCTCATGGGAATACAGTCCAGGGGCAACAAAAGCCCAGATCTGATAAAACGTATGCGGTAAGGTTATAACAAACGCTGCCATAAGCGCCACTTGCATAGGCACAAAAAAAGGCGTGGCAACTGCTGTGGCAATCATTTGTCCCCCTAATGGCAGTTTCTCCAATAAAGGCTGCGCCAAGAGCGTGTAGAGATCGCGCGCAAAATACGCACAAGGCAGAAAACCGAGCACCAACACGGAAAATACACGAACCAATCGGGTGCGCAATTCCACCAGATGAGAAATAAAGGTGTTTTCCTCGTTCATACGCGCATGATAAATCGGATTCGGTGCATAAACATTAGTGATCTGAGTAGTTAAAGGTTATCACAATATAAAACAAACCAAATTAATACAACATCACAATAGGATGTTTTTAGGGCATGGAATTGCCCTTGTTTGATTCCGGGGTCTGCGGTGACGATGAGGATGGGTACTGCGCAGCAGATGTATTTTCTGAAAGCGTGTCATTCTGCCTATTTTCGGTCAAAGCAGGCTTTTTTGATGTTTCTGATGCACTGATATCAGTAACAGCTTGCAGCTCATTGAACTCTTTTTTAACCGACTGCTCGATGGATTGTGTGGTTTCCTGTACAGAGTCTTTCAAACGCCTTAATTCGTCGAGCTCTATTTCATGCCGTACATCATTCTTAACGTTATCGACAAACCGCCGCGCACGCCCAAGAAGATGCCCTATCGTGCGTGCGACACGAGGAAGCCGCTCTGGCCCAATGACTATCAGCGCTACGATGGAAATGATAAGCATCTCTGTGAAGCTAATATCAAACATGGTTCATTTCCCCCATCCGATCCTCTTCTTCTGAAGGAAGCTTACTAAAAAAAATCACTAACAGGCATCCCTTCATCAATAGCACCCGCCTCGCAGCGATGCCGTTTTATCATAACTTAGTTTGATTTCTCTCTTTCACATCAGTTTCCACTTCGACAGAATGACTGGTAATCTGCTGAGGTTGAGAAGTAGAAGAGGTAGTAGTAGTGGTGGTGGTAGAAGTATCCTCCTCAGCACTTTTCATTCCTTCCTTGAATCCTCTGACGGCATTGCCAAGATCACTACCTAGATTACGCAGTTTTTTTGTACCAAAAACCAACACAACAATCGCAAGCACGACCAGCCAATGCCAAATACTAAATGTTCCCATTGCTTACCCCCAAGAAAATTTATTACTCATGATGAATCATCCCAGGTAGACGGTCTTTTCCTCCAATAATGTGGATATGGAGATGAAATACTTCTTGTCCGCCTACACGCCCCGTATTGATAATTGTACGAAATCCATTTTCACATCCCTGCTGCTTGGCTAACTGGGGAACCAACCATAACATTTTTCCCAGCAGCAGTTGATCTACTTCATTTACCTCATACAATGAAGCAATATGCAGCTTAGGTATTAGCAGAATATGAATGGGCGCTGCCGGATGAATGTCATGAAAAGCAACAAAATCCTGATCCTCATACACTTTGCTGGCAGGAATGTCCCCACCTACAATTCTGCAAAAAATACACTCTTCCATATTATGGTCCCGTTGCACGCGATTGTTTTTCCTCTATACCAGAAACACCTTCTCGTCGCTCCAATTCCCGCAGCACCTCCTCGGGTTTCAACCCATGATGCGCAAGCAACACAAGGCAATGAAACCACAAATCTGCAACTTCATAAACAAGATGTCTTGCATCCTCATCTTTAGATGCCATAATGGTTTCTGCTGCTTCTTCGGCAATTTTCTTGAGTATCTTATCCTGACCGCTATTGAGCAGTTTCGCCACGTAAGAACTGGAAGGATCAACGCCTTTACGCGCTTCGATAGTTTCCGCCAAGCGATCGAGTATGGATGTATCGGTCATTGCTTATAGATCTCCGTAGGATCCTTGATAACGGGCGTGATGACAACCCATTGATCTCCCTCCAACTTATTAAAGAAACAACTCTGTCTCCCCGTGTGACACGCAATCTCCCCCATTTGCTCCACAGAAAGTAAGATCACATCCTCATCACAGTCCAGGTAAATGGCTTTAACTTTTTGCACATGGCCGGACTCTTCTCCTTTCCGCCAAATTTTTTTGCGGGAACGCGACCAATAAACCGCCTCACCTGTCTCCGCAGTCAACTTCACAGCTTCCCGATTCATCCAGGCAACCATCAGCACTTTACCGCTCTTTTCATCCTGTGCAATAGCAGGCACCAATCCGTCCGCAGACCAGTTTATCTTATTTAACCAAGTATCTGCCATAAATGCTCATTTCGATAAGATACCACTGTAATTTTATTGGATTATTACAAACGAACTTCAATTCCATTTTTTGCTAAATATTGCTTGGCTTCCTGTATGGTGTATTGACCATAGTGGAAAATACTGGCCGCCAATACGGCATCAGCATGACCTTGCAGAATACCATCCACCAAGTGATCCAGGCTGCCCACCCCACCACTGGCGATAACCGGCACATCGATGGCATCTGAAATAGCACGTGTCAAAGCGAGATCAAAACCATGGCGTGTGCCATCTCGATCCATACTGGTTAGTAAAATTTCTCCTGCACCCAGTAATTGCATTTTTTTTGCCCACTCGATAGCATCCAGACCTGTTGTCTTGCGACCACCGTGAGTAAATACTTCCCAACATAGACTATTATGCTTGTCATTTGTGACTTGTTTAGCATCGATGGCGACAACGATACACTGGGAGCCGTAATGACTAGCAGCCTCTTCCACCAACTGCGGATTGAGCACTGCGGAAGTATTAATGCTCACTTTGTCTGCACCCGCATTCAGTAGCCTGCGAACATCTTCGACTTTACGCACCCCCCCACCTACGGTAAGTGGAATAAACACTTGAGCGGCCACTTCTTCAATGACATGCAAAATTAAATCACGGTTATCGGAACTAGCGGTAATATCGAGAAAAACGAGCTCATCGGCACCTTGTTCGTCATAACGACGGGCGATTTCCACAGGATCACCCGCATCTCGAAGTGAAACAAAATTGACCCCCTTGACGACTCGTCCATTATTGACATCAAGGCACGGAATAATACGCTTGGCAAGACCCATGAATCCAGAAACCTTTACACTAGAAAATTAAAATAAGGAAGAACGATGTTAATTGATGTTGCTAGATTTGAAGCGCATTTCTAAAGGACTATTTTATATGGAACAGAAGGTATGTAGTCGCATAGTAAACAACTAAGCTTAAGCGCCATGAATAAAGAATGGGTAGTATGTTTGGCTACAATTCGTCTGTGGCACAGTCTAAAAAAAACGATTATAGAAAACCCTGGAATTCTCTACGCGACAATGTATTATTTTTCGAAAACCAATTCGCTTAATTTATCCGCCAATAGTTGAGCCTCTTTAAAATCCAGCGACCCTTCGTAGATCGCCCGGCCAGTAATCGCCCCCATAATACCTTCCGACTCGATTTCGCAGAGTGTTCTAATATCACTTAGGTTGGTGATTCCTCCGCTGGCAACAACGGGGACAGTCAGTTCCCGGGCTAACGCCACGGTTGCCTGAACGTTGATACCATTGAGCATGCCGTCACGACCAATATCCGTATAAATGATCGCCTCAACGCCATAATCTTCAAATTTTTTGGCTAGATCCACAACATCGTGACCAGTGACTTTAGACCAGCCATCCACCGCCACCTTCCCGTCTTTGGCATCAAGTCCCACCATAATCTGACCGGGAAAAGCATAACAAGCATCATGCAGAAAACCTGGGATTTTTACTGCGGCTGTGCCGATAATCACATAAGTAATACCGCTATCCAAATAACGTTCAATGGTTTCCAAATCACGAATACCACCGCCAAGCTGAATCGGAATATTGCCATCAATCTCCTTGACTATGGCACGAATCGCTGACTCATTCTTGGGTTTGCCAGCAAATGCACCGTTGAGATCAACCAAATGCAGTCGTCGTGCGCCTTGGTCCAGCCAGTGTCTAGCTACAGCACCGGGGTTTTCAGAAAAAACAGTAGCATCTTCCATAACACCTTGCTTAAGGCGTACGCATTGCCCATCTTTGAGATCTATTGCAGGAATAATCAACATATGTTGTCAGGATTAATTAAATGAAGAATGAAAAAACCAGACTAGAACCCTATTATCAATCAATCGCATCATGCTAACGACTGCGGTTGCCATTTAGCAAAATTACTTAATAGCGTCAATCCCGCCAGATGGCTCTTTTCTGGATGAAATTGAACAGCAAAAATATTGCCCTTGGCGATCGCACAGGTAAACGCAGAAGGGTACAGCGTATAAGCAGCCGTTATTTCCGGGCTGTCTGTTTCTACGTAGTAGCTGTGAACAAAATAAAAACGTGCGTCATTAGCGATGTCCTCCCACAAGGGATGCTGGATTGTTTGATGCACTTGATTCCAGCCCATATGAGGAACTTTGAGTTTATTGTTATCGGCATCTATCATCGCATCATGAGGGAAATGGCGTACCTTGCCGGGCAATATTCCCAAACCCTTAACATTGCCCTCTTCACTTTCTTCAAATAGCATTTGCAGGCCAATGCAGATGCCGAGAAAAGGTTTGCTCCTTGCCGCCTCTATTACAACATCCTTTAATCCGCGAATCGTCAGCTCATGCATACAATTCGGCATTGCACCTTGTCCAGGCACTACGACACGCGATGCTTTCTGTACTATGGCAGGGTCACTGGTAACAGTGATAGAGGAATTGGGTACTACATGCTCGAGCGCTTTGGATACCGAACGCAAATTACCCATTCCGTAATCAACAATGGCGATATCAGTCATACTTGATAAGAAATAATAGAGTTTACAAGGAACCTTTAGTGGAAGGTATGAGATGAATAGCCCGTGGATCGGATTCTATGGCCATACGCAAAGCTCGTCCGAATGCTTTGAAAATGGTTTCTGCCTGATGATGCGCGTTATCACCCGAGAGATTATCTATGTGCAAGGTAATCATGGCATGGTTAACCAAGCCCTGGAAAAACTCATGCACGAGATCGACATCGAATTCGCCAATACGGGCACGCACGAATTCAACATGGAATTCCATTCCTGGCCGGCCGGACAAATCAATCACCACTCTCGACAAAGCTTCATCAAGCGGCACATAGGCATGCCCATAGCGACGCAAACCTTTTTTGTTTCCAAACGTATGTGCGAGGGCCTGCCCCAATGTAATGCCGATATCTTCTACCGTATGATGGGCATCAATGTGCAAATCACCCTTCGCTTCTATTTTCAGGTCGATCATACCGTGTCGCGCAATCTGATCGAGCATATGATCAAGAAAAGGTACGCCGGTATCCAATGTCGCTTGGCCGCTGCCGTCTAGATTGATCTCAACAGAGATTTGGGTTTCCAGCGTATTTCGTGTAACTTGGGCTTGCCGCATAGAAAAAATATCGTTTCGTGAAGTTAGGGACGATCAGACTAATTGCAAGGGTTTTTCAAGTATACGACGAAGTGTTTTGCAAAATTGAGTATTTTCATCTGAAGTACCCACTGTGACCCGCAAACAATTTTTCAATAATGGATGTGCGCCGTCAAGATTCTTGATTAATATGCCATATTGCTGAAGTTCCCAGAAAATACGACTGGCTTCATTGATACGAAATAAAACGAAGTTCGCATCCGATGGAAAAACCTCAATACCCCCCATCGTTGCTAAACGGGCCCTTAAAATGGCACGCTCCGCTTTAATGGATGCAGCTTGTTCCAGCAATATATCATAGTGCTGCAGTACTCTCTCCGCGATCAATTGCGTCATGATCCCGACGTTATAGGGTAAGCGCAATTTTTCCAATTGCGCCAACCATTCAGGCCTACCCACCAACAATCCCAATCTCAACCCCGCCAGCCCCAGCTTTGAGAGCGTGCGCATCAGCAGCAAATTGGGATATTGAGTGAGCATATCCATGAAACTTACATCAGCAAATGCATGATAGGCCTCATCGATAATGACAATGCCCGGTGCGGCCTCGATAATACGGCAGATGGCGCTTGTATCAAACAAATTGCCACTTGGGTTATTGGGATACGCCAGAAAAATCACTGCGGGTTGATGCTGCGAAATCGCTGTCAGCATAGCCTCTAAGTCAAGAGAAAAATCAGCAGCTAAAGGTACCCCGACGTAATTCATCCCACAAAAAGTCGCAATGATGCGAAACATGGCAAACCCCGGATCGACTCCCATCAGTATCGCGCCAGGTTTAGCTGTAGCAAGCGCGATTATCTGTATGATTTCATCCGATCCATTTCCCAGCATAATCCCCATTTCAGGTGGAATAGATAATGTTGCTCTTAATACCGTCTTGAGTGACGCAGCACTAGGATCAGGATAACGATTAATCCGCGCATCCTCCGCCAACTGTGATATTTCTTCACGCAGGATCAAAGGCAAAGTATAAGGATTTTCCATTGCATCCAGTTTTATCATGCCTTCCGCGGGTGGAACATGATAAGCAGATAATGCAATAATTTCCGGCCGAATAATCCTTTCAAGTAAGTTGGACATGCTATGCGATCAAAACGGCCGGGAATCCAGGCTTGCAATATGAGAAATCATGTGAATCATCCAATTGCAGTAAGTTAAATTTGAAAATTGATATGAACTAAACAACACACTTTAGCGAATACAATGGTTCGGTACTCAAATTATTTATCAGATATTGGATTACTTTTCACCTTATGCTCTGATAGATGGTAGAGCCACCTTGGATTTTGTACCGCGAAGTTTAACACACGCAATCAGAAACCAAAGCATTTAAAAAAGATTTCATAACCTTGAATTATTCAATGACAATGAGCCAATGGGATCTTTTTTACAACGAATCATGATCTTTTTTCTCTTGCCATGCTAAATACAAAAAAACACCTACGATAACTGAGACAGGAAAAATGACGTAATAGGTAAGCGCATAGACAGCATCACCGTCTTGCCCTGCTGGCGGAGGACTACTGATAATTTTATAACCATGCAATACTGCCATAAAAATCACCCCCACCAATCCAGCAATTCGACGATTAATCAAACTCCGACCGGCTATCAGGTTCAATCCATGAATAGCAAAATATACAAGAAAAAAAACGGCTGTATAAAAAAGTAAAGCGCCCACTGAAGTCAATAATTTTAAGTTGGTTAGAAAAGGCCTGAATAAGTCATTAATGGAGTACAAACCACTTGTTTGCGTATTTAATCAACGCTTATTATATAGGCATAATACCCAAACACTGCATTAACAATCAATGCCTGCTGATAACATGGTTATTCACGATTATGAGGTTTTTTTCTCTACTTCTTACTTCTTTCCCAAGAAACATGAAGAAATCCTTAATATCACCCATTTGATCCTGAATTCTATTCATGAAAATTTCCACAGTTTATAGGTAGTCTTATGGAAATCCAATCATCAACTTGAAAACATCTGCTTTAAATGTACGCTCGGGAAGCGTTGGGCTAATGACATGCAGTACTTTTTGTGCGGTTGCACGGCATACAGTGAGCTTACCGCCATAAATGCTGACAACACGTGGCTTATGAGACGTATCACACTGCAATTGAATTTCCCGGGAACGGCGCGAAGCCACATCCTGAACTGCGGGCAGAACGCGCAAACCAGAAAATTTTTCCCTGACCGTGATATCCCTTTCAGGAAAATAGTAATGGAAACAATCCTGCAAATAGGTTTCTTCCGTGGCCAATGGAAATGATTTTTCCGGATCATCCTTAAACAGGGTTTCAGTCGTTCCCAGTAGAATATGTTGATACCATGGCAGCACAAAGACAGCTCTTCGATCTACGGGTGACTCCAGATAATAACATCCACGATCGAGGCTACCTTCCAGCACCAGATGGCTACCTTGCACCAGATCGACAGGGTATTCCGGCGGACGGGGATCGATCCGTTGTGCCACCCTATTCACCCAGGGGCCAGCAGCATTCACGAGCACGGCGGCAGTACAGTGATGTGCTCTGCCATCCTGAAGATAATCGATTTCACACATCGCTGAAGAAACAGCGGCATGCGTGAATTCAGCCGGGCACAGCAATTCTGCTCCCAGTGATTGTGCTGAATGCATCAGTGCTTGTACCAGAAGCCGATCGTCAGTCTGGGCATCCCAGTATTGAAAAACATGCTTCAATCCCTTTGTTGTGAGCCCATCCAGTTGCTCCCATTCCGATTTGGGAACAGAACGGAAACGCGATGCGCCCCCTCCACCTGCCAGTAAGGCATAAAGACTGAGTCCTGCGCGTATGACTAGCGTACTACGGGAAGTGTCCCGGTACACCGGAATATTAAATGGACTTAGCCTGACAAGAGAAGGGGCGAGTCTCAACCAATCAGCTCGTTCCCGCAAGCTTTCATAAACGAGAGAAAACTGACCATACTCCAAATAACGCAACCCACCGTGTATCAATTTGCTGGAGCGGCTTGAAGTACCTGCCGCAAGCGCCATTTTTTCCAGTACGAGCACGGTATAACCACGTGCTGCCGCAGCCTGCGCCACAGCGACACCCTGAATCCCGCCACCAATGATAACGATGTCAAAGTGATTGGTTGCAGGCATGTTTTTTGAGGATGGGATGTTGTAGCAATGAGCCTATAGTATCGGTCTCAATCAGAAGGATGCCTTTGTCAGCATACTTGAGTGCCGTACGCTCATCATTCACCGTATAGACAACCCATTGCCAGGGTCCCTGCCATCGCTCTTTCTGCCGATACGGCAAACGCTTCGTACTGCAAAACAGATAATCTGGTGCGAGTTGTTTGGCGATGCCCGCCTGTTCACTGCTCCACTTCGGGATAACCCAGCCAATTCGCTCAGCGCCTTGTTTCCTTGCAAACTCGACCGCCCGTGAATCAAACGAGATCAGGATGCATTGCCTGGCATACGGATGAATGATTTCGAAAATAGCTTCCATAGTTGTCGTCAAGCCAAATTTGGCGATACTTTCCGATTTTATTTCGACAAATGCAGTGACCCACGGCCACGCTTGCAAGCGTTGACAAAAAGCAAGCAAACTTGCCATCGGTTCTGTTTTTGATTCGCTTGTAAAACCTACCCCTGGATAAGGCACTGCTAACGTATTAATGTTTTCATCATCTAGCTCAGTTAACCAGAGATCACTTCCCGTGAGACGTTCCAAATGATCATCATGACATAAGAAAGGCGTTCGATAAGCACTCAATTGCACATCGATCTCGACAAAGCAAGCGCCCGCCAGTACGGCAGCCTCTATGCCAGCAAGAGAATTCTCAGGATAGCGCGCGGGGTAACCACGGTGTGCGATCAAATAAGGTATATTTTGTTCAGTCACAAATGAAAGTTATTAGAAAATAATGTCAATCAGAGTCTACTCTGTATTCTGGATCAAGGCGATCAATCAGGATTTAATTGTAAGATTAGATGATAGAATCCATACAGATATCGAAATGAATAAATTTGTTGAGAGAAATAATGCGTAAATTCAGGCTTAGTTTCAATATGCTCATCCCCGCTTTACTGGCAGCCCTTCTTTTTATACCCTTTCTGATCAACTCGCTGGCACATTACGTGTATGGAAAGAAAGCGTTTCCTCCCATCATCATGATGAAACTACCCGTGGAAAGCACGGCAGTCACGCTTCCCAATGAAGTTGTACAATTTACTCCCTTTGATATCACGCTCCAATTGAATACCGAAGCATTGGCTAGGCGCCTCAATGACACCATCGCACGATCCCCGCACGGCGTTGCCATGCAGGGGATTGCGGGCAAGGTGCACACCAGCATGCAGGCAGAAATGATCGGAAATGGATTTCGTATTGACAATCCCGGGCCGCAAGCACAACTCTTTGCCGACCAAAGCGGAACCCTCTGGTCATGGAAAGTCACGCCCACAGCAGCGAATCGTCATTCACTTGCAATACGACTTCATCTCATCACCACCGACAATGGACGAGAGAGCCAGAAAGTCGTTGATATCGCTGAGATACAAACGTTTGCACAAAAGAATCCAACGGAATGGATGAAACGATATGGAATATGGTTCATAGTTGCAGGGATATTGGCTATTAGCCTCTGGTGGAGAATGCGCCGACCTAAAAGTCAGGCGCATCAAGCTGAATAACCATCAGTTAGATCACCCTATCGAGTGCTTATTAGCAAACAACAACTTCACTGTGATGTAATACTCATGCATCCAGATCAGCAGGATGCCCATTTTTTTTGTTAAATTGTCAAAACAGGATTTTTTATGTTATTCATGAAATGGCTATTGATCAGTTTTTCTCTAGTAGTTATTGCTACCGTGCTGGCAGGCCAGCTTGGAATGTTCAAAGGAAGAGCTCCAACCAATCTAGGTGTACATGAGGGCAAACTCAAACCCCCTGCCATGACGCCCAATAGCGTATCAAGTCAGGCAGCACTTTACCCTGGCCATCCTCAACTTAATTACGCGCAAATTGAACCATTGCCACTCATCGACAATAATGCGGCGGCAACATTGGCCCGCATACGCAGCATTGCTGAGGCCATGAATGGCGCGGAAGTCATCACAAGTGATGAGCATTATCTCTATGTTCAATTTACCACCCGCATTATGAAATTTGTCGATGACACTGAATTCTGGTTCGATCCGGTCGCCAATGTGATTCAGGTGCGTTCAGCTTCCCGGGTGGGGAGAAGTGATCTAGGCGTGAATCGCAAACGAATCGAAACGATACGCCAACAACTTGCTACCTCTTGAATCTGCTCTCGCCTGAAAAATATTCATGTAACGACAGCATGCTAGATTGCTTCTATGATTCGTCGATTCCTGATCCTCTTACTGTTGCTCTTGTTCGCGGTCATCGGCACTGCCAGCCTATTATTACAAGGCAGTTTGCCAAAATATGAGGGAACGGCACCGCTTTCGGGTCTCGCTGCGCCTGTAACAGTTGAGCGCGATGCGCTAGGTAGCGTTACCCTCCGCGCGCAAGATCGTCTTGATATCACTCGGGCGCTCGGTTATATCCATGCACAAGAGCGTTTCTTTGAAATGGATCTGATGCGACGCAGTGCCGCTGGAGAGCTTGCTGAATTATTTGGTGCTGCCGCTCTGCCCGCCGATCGCAAAGCACGGAGACACCGCATGCGTGCACGCGCGACAGCGATGTTGACTGATCTCACCGAAACTCAACAGCAACTGATCGACACATATCGTGATGGTGTAAACGAAGGTTTGGCTGCACTTAGGGCGCGCCCTTTTCCTTATCTGTTGACACGCACTCAGCCGCATGCCTGGCGCAGCGAAGATAGTCTGCTCGTAGTCCTGTCAATGTATTTCACTTTGCAAGAATCGAGCATTCAGCGTGAACTGCAACTTTCCACTCTACGCGCGGGCTTGCCTGAATCAGTCTACCAATTTCTTGCTGCGAGTGGGGGGGAATGGGATGCACCGCTGGATGACTCAGTTTTTGAATGGCCTCAGCCACCTTCACGCGACGCGCTTGATCTGCGTGAACTTGATCCGCGCTTGATGCGTAAACTGCCTCAACATCTGCATGATCAACTTGACGAGGCGCCAGGTAGTAATAGTTTTGCAGTAGCGGGCTCTCTCGCTAGCGGTGCTGCGTTGGTAGCCAATGATATGCATCTTGCATTACGTGTACCTAGTTTGTGGTTTCACACACGGCTCATTTATCCCCACCCTCACCAACCTGGGCGCACCATCGATACAACGGGCGTAAGTTTGCCAGGTACTCCCGCGATTGTCGTCGGTTCCAATCGCGCTATTGCCTGGAGTTTTACCAACAGCTACGGCGACATGGCTGACTGGGTGCGGGTTACTCTTGATCCGATGGACTCAGCGCACTACCAAACTGCGGACGGCTGGAAACCGCTGATCATCCATCGAGAAATTCTGCATGTGCGCGGTGCTGCGCATGAAACACTCGATGTCCGCGAAACGGAGTGGGGTCCGATTCTGGCTACCGACCATGACGGCACATCACTCGCGCTAGTCTGGGCTGCCCACCAACCCGGTTCGGTCGATTTGAATTTGCTTGACCTGGAACAAGCGGAAACTGTCGATGATGCCGTGCTGATTGCTCAGAATGCCGGTATTCCAGCGCAAAATTTCATTGTAGGTGATCATAGCGGCAATATCGCCTGGACCATCGCCGGCCGCGTTCCGCTGCGTACCGGTCATTATGACCCCAACCAGCCATCCGACTGGAGCAAAGGAAAGACGGGCTGGAGCGGTTGGCTAGAACCTACAAATCACCCATTGATCAGCAATCCACCGGGAAAGCGATTGTGGAATGGCAACTCACGCGCCATCGATGGCGCTGCGCTTGAGTATCTTGGTGATGGGGGTTATGAGCTTGGCGCGCGCGCTAAACAAATCCGTGACAGCCTGCGCGAAACGGAACATTTCACCCCTACAGATTTATACTCCATCCAGCTGGATGATCGCGCCTTGTTTCTCACTCGCTGGCAGCAATTGCTTGGACGAACCCTAGCTATAATCCCCGCTTCCCCCTGGCGCACTGCAATGCAAGCAGCGCTGGATGATTGGAATGGTCATGCTGCTATCGACTCAGTCGCTTACCGTATTGTGCGCACGTTCCGCCACGAAGTTATGGATAGCATACTGGAAGGTTATGTCGCTGAAGTCCGGCGTCATTATCCAGATTTCCTATTACCGCGGCTGCCACAGATCGAACATGCCATATGGCTTCTGATCGAACGACAACCCCCGCATCTGTTGCCTCCTGACTATACTGACTGGAATCACTTGCTTGCCACTTGCACGCAGCGTATCGCTGAATACCTGCAAACTCAACCGGGCGGGATTGCCGCACGCACCTGGGGCGAGCAGAATACCGCGGCCATCCAGCACCCACTGAGCCGTGTGTTGCCGGCGTTTATCGCCAAGCGACTGGATATGCCGCGTGATCAACTACCAGGCGATAGTTATATGCCACGCATCCAATCACCTGATTTTGGCGCTTCGCAGCGTTTCGTCGTTGCACCGGGCAACGAAGAGCAAGGCTATTTTTCGATGCCCGGCGGACAGAGTGGACACCCGCTTTCACCCTACTATGGCAGCGGCCATGCTGACTGGGTAACCGGTAAGGCAACACCGTTTTTACCAGGACCGCCAGAACGCACGCTATCACTGCATCCACAGAAAAGTACCTCATAGCAGATTTATGGCTTATATTGATTATCAGACTCATAGGAGACTCTAATGAGAAAATTAGCTTTTATCATACTCGGTATCATCGCCACGGTATCTCTCGCCAAAGACATCGACGAACGCAAAGTCCTCTCGCTGAACGAAATGCAACGCCATCATATATTGACTGAAATGCGCGCTTTACTGCTTGGCACACAACAAATCTTACAGGCACTTTCGGAAGACGATATGCTTGCAGTCGCTCGCCATGCTCGCATGCTGGGCACGGATATGGCACATACCGGAGAAAACCATCTGCGATCGGTGTTACCCGACGATTTCATGCAACTTGGTATATCGGTACACAAAAGTTTTGATCAAATTGCAGCCGATGCAGAAACTCTGAAAGATTCTAAACATACCTTGGCACAATTGAGCATGACCATGCAACGTTGTGTAGCATGCCATGCCGCTTATCAGATCCGAATAAGCGATTTACCCGCTGAAGCAGAAGCTCATCCTGCCCATCATAAGCATCACTAATTAGGCCTGAAAAATGACCTCGGCTAATGACAAAGTTGAAGAAAACCAGGCGTCTCCCCAGATTAGCTTCCGCGAAGCATGGCTATTCTGGTTCAAACTGGGTTGGATCAGCTTTGGCGGCCCAGCAGGACAAATTGCTATCATGCATACAGAATTGGTTGAACGACGGCGCTGGATCAGTGAAAAACGTTTCCTGCATGCCCTCAACTATTGCATGCTACTACCCGGCCCCGAAGCCCAGCAACTGGCCACCTACATCGGCTGGCTCATGCATCGCACCTGGGGAGGTATCGTCGCAGGGGTATTGTTTGTATTACCTTCGCTGCTCATCCTGATTATCCTTTCTTGGTTCTATATTGCCTTTGGCCATCTTTCCCTGGTGGCGGGTCTGTTTTATGGCATTAAGCCTGCAGTAACCGCAATTGTGCTGCAGGCTGCTTACCGGATCGGATTGCGCACGCTCAAGAATCCGGGTTTACGGGCTATCGCTGTCGCATCTTTCGTCGCCATGGCATTGTTTAATGCACCCTTTCCAGCCATTCTTCTAACGGCAGCGCTGATCGGTTTTATTGGTAGCCATGTGGTGCCCGCCCAATTCATGGCAAGCACAAGTCACAGCAATCTCAATCGGTCATACGGTCCAGCGATTATCGACGACACCACCCCCTTACCTGAACACACCCGTTTTTGCTATATGCGCTTAGTTGCTGTAATCGTAGTATGTAGCTTGCTCTGGATAATACCCATGGCCTTATTCGCCAGCCAATTTGGCTGGGAGGGTACGCTGACGCAAATGGGCTGGTTCTTTACCAAAGCAGCTTTACTCACATTCGGTGGGGCTTATGC
>CAYNXU010000017.1:0-15765 GCA_964401225.1 uncultured Nitrosomonas sp. | reverse complement strand
CGCGTGGGAGCCAGGCATTCGAGCAGCGCTGGTTCAGGCAACGGATAAATTCAAGGCCATAATCAATCCTACCAAGTAATGCTGCAGCCAGGAGACTATCCGAGAATAGCAATCGTAGCGAGGGCGAGAGCTGGTTAGGCAGGATTTTTCGATCATTTGAGGCGAATGGTTGTTCTATTTAACGAAAAGGATCGAGAAATCCGGCCAGCCAGGCTCGTCCGCAGTAGATCAGTCTAGTCTCGGACAGCCTCCTAGGTAAGGTGCGTAATATCCAGATGATCTGCGCATTCTCTTGTATTGATTTCTGCACGAAACGGCAAGGTACCCAGCAACGGACAATCAAGGCGTTGTTGTAACGCAAAAATGTTCTCTGCCTGGCTCTCCATGCAAGGATCTATCTGATTGGCTACCCAGCCAACCAAAGATAACCCGCTTGCATGAATGGCACGGGCAGTCAATAGGGCATGATTGAGGCATCCCAGGCGCAATCCAACCACTAGCACGACAGGCAATCCCAATACACACGCCAGGTCGCTGGTATCGTATTGATCATTGATGGGCACTAAAAAACCGCCCACGCCCTCAACAATAGTGATTTCCGCCCTCTCCCGTAACTCGTAAAATGCTTGTTGAATGACCGTCAGGTCTATGACCATACCCGATTGCTTAGCTGCGATATGCGGTGCAATGGGCTGAGAGAAAGCATAAGGATTGATCCATTTACGCGCCGCCGATACATTGCCAGCCTGCACAAGCCATTCCACATCTTGCCATTTACCGCCCTCACACCCTGCTGCAATAGGTTTCATGCCAATGACTGATTTGCCCGCCATAGCGAACGCATGAAGCAGCGCACAACTCGTAATGGTTTTACCCACCCCGGTATCCGTTCCAGTCACGAAGTAACCTCTTGGCATAGCGATCAACGGCTTATTCCAGGCCGAGCTTGCGTCGAGTTTCAGGCTTGAGTACCGACTGCCGTGACTCTGGCTTCCAGGCATGGCCATAAACCACTTCGTAGGTTGCGGGTAATTTCCCTGCGTGACGCAATGACTCATATTGTTTCACAACCTGTTGCCAGGTACTTTTTCCGGTCAGTCCTCGCCGCCGGCCCGCAGTGACATTGTGTGCGCCGATTGCTTTGAGATCACGCATAATATCAACGACATTATCGTAGGTCAGCGTGATGTATTCCATGTCCATTACCGGTGTTGCAAAACCGCTATGAACCAACAGATCGCCGATATCGTGCATATCCGTAAAACGGTTGACGTGGCTATACCCATCGACCGTTTTGAAAGCTTCCTTTAACTCTTTCAACGTATCCGGTCCAAACGTGCTGAACATCAATAGCCCTCCACCTTTCAGAACACGTCGCGCTTCTGTAAAGGTCTGCTTGAGATCGTTGCACCATTGTATCGTCAGATTCGACCAGATCATGTCCACGCACGCTTCTCGCAGGGGAAGCCGTTCGATATCCCCACCCACATAATGCGTAGCGGAACGCTTTGCCAACAACGGCAGCCATCGTTGCCAGCGAAGAAATGGAGGGCGCGCTTGAAAGTGCATCGCCAGGGCGATATCCATTGCCACCAATTGGCAACGTGGATAGCGCTCAATAAGCTTACGGCTGCCATAGCCAGTACCACTTCCCATATCCAGCACCCAATCCGGTGCATATTTAATGTAATCGAGACGTGAGAGCATGCGCTCGCAGACCTCACGCTGTAGAACGGCGGAATGATCATAGCTCGCTGCCGCCCGTTCAAATGCCCGGCGCAACTGCCGCTTATCTAAAATATGGTCATAAATCATACAGATTTGCTACAAACTCTTTCGGATATGATAAAAAGGGGGCATGGCCACAATGTGGAAACCCGATGAATTTTGAGTGCGGTAAGGACCGATGCATCCATTTGGCGGCATCCATGTCCGTAATCACATCATTTTCTCCGTGCAAAAACAGTACCGGTTGAGTAATCTTCGTGATCTCTTCGCGCAGATCACTTGTCAACAAAATCTGTAGCCCTGCTTTGAGGGTGTGACTATCCGGTTGCTTATGCTGAAAAAAACTGTTGCGTAATTGCGCCAATACATTCGTCATGTCCCGGCTACCATTTACTTGCAACGTAAAAAAACGGTTCAACGTCTGCGTATAATGCCGTTGCAGATTTTCCATGAAGAGTTGCAGCGTTGATTCATCCATTCCCCACTGCCAATCCTTCCGTTTGACGAAACAAGGTGTCGTCGCCACCAGCACAAGTTTGCTTATCTGCTGCGGCATGGATAGAGCCAGCTTTATCGCGACCTGCCCACCCAGCGACCAGCCACAAACAATACTTGCCGCTGGCAAAATAGCCGCAACCTTTTCCACGATCTTATCGAGCGAGTACGATTCGCCTGCCGGGCTCCGGCCATGACCGGGCAAATCGACTAGATGCAAGCGGAACCGTGTAGCTAATTGATCACGGACACTATCCCAGATACCGCTGTGCATGGCCCAGCCATGTAGCATAACCAGATCAGGACCTTCGCCAAGTCTTTCTACATGCAGTTGTTTCATGTCAGGCTGTGATTTTTCTTCCCGTGTAGTCTATTTTTCTGGCTAAATAATATTCGCCAAATCATGCAACGCCTCGATTAATCGATCGATATCTTCCGCATCGTGTGCAGCCGACAAGGAAATACGCAATCGGGCCTGCCCCTGTGGAATGGTGGGAGGACGGATGGCTGGTACGATAATTCCCTTATCACGCAGCCCTTCACTTAAACGCATGGCTTCATCGCTACGCCCGATCATCAATGGCTGAATTGGCGTCATCGAAGGCAATAATGACCAGCGACACGATTGCAACCCTCTTTTCAATTGCAACCTGTGCGCTGTTAACTTTTCTCGTCGCCACGCTTCCTGCTCAAGCAACGACAAGCTCGCCAACAAAGCATGGGACAATAACGGCGGGGTAGCCGTGGTGTAACCATAAGTACGTGCAAACTGAATGAGTGCCGCAATGATCTCAGGCTGTGCCGCTACGAAAGCACCGAATACACCCGCTGCCTTACCGAGGGTTGCCATGTAAATAAGGTTGGGTGAGCTGAGATTGAGCCCATCAAACGCATGCAATACACCTTTACCGTTTCTGCCTAGCACCCCGAATCCATGCGCATCATCGAGTAACAGCCAAGCATCATAGCGTTCACATAATGCCAACAACTCGACGATGGGAGCGATATCGCCATCCATGCTGAACACGGCATCGGTTGCCACCAGTTTATGGCGTGCTTTAGTATCCGCCAGGCACTGCGCTAACCTAGCCAATTCAAGATGCGGATAACGTGTAAAACTTGCACGTGAAAGCAAAACGGCATCATTGAGTGAAGCGTGATTGAGCTTGTCGGCGAATACGGCATCCCCATGACCAACTAATGTCGTGACTACGGCAATGTTGGCCATGTAGCCAGTAGAAAACAAGAGTGCCTGAGGCAAGCCTACAAAATGCGCCAATGCTTCCTCGAGCGCATGGTGCGCTGAGGTATGGCCACTGATCAGATGGGAAGCGCCTGATCCCACGCCATATTGCTGCGCACCCTCGCGCGCCGCTTCGACTAATGCAGGATGGTTAGCTAGCCCAAGGTAATCGTTACTACAAAAAGCAAGATAACGCTTTCCAGCAAGTGTCACATAAGTCGTTTGAGGACCCTCGAGCATGAGCCGGCGGCGATAGAGCCCCGTGTTTTCACGCGCTCTCAGTCTCGCTGAGAGATCTGTCAGCATTTGTGTTATAGCGTGCGCAGCCCGAGCTTCTCAAATAGCGCCTTGTCACTTTCTGTTTCGGGATTGCCTGTCGTCAGTAACTTGTCTCCATAAAAAATGGAGTTGGCTCCCGCAAGAAAACAGAGCGCCTGCACAGCTTCTGACATTTGTCGTCTGCCAGCGGATAATCTGACCATCGCTTTAGGCATCGTGATGCGTGCTACCGCGATGGTACGCACGAACTCGAATGAATCGAGCGTTTCGGTACCATAAAGCGGCGTCCCCTCAACTTGCACGAGATAATTGATTGGCACCGATTCTGGATAGGGATCCAGATTTGCCAATTGAGCGATCAAGCCAGCACGTTCAAGCCGCGATTCACCCATGCCTACAATCCCGCCACAGCATACATTGATACCGGCCTTGCGGACTTCCTCAAGCGTATCGAGGCGATCCTGGTAATCACGTGTAGTAATGACATCACCATAGAATTCCGGGGAGGTATCCAGATTGTGATTGTAATAATCCAGCCCAGCCTGTTTGAGTTGTTCTGCCTGACCTGATTTCAGCAGACCTAAAGTCGCGCAGGTCTCAAGCCCAAGTGCTTTTACAGCACCAATGATTTCAGTCATCCGGTCGATATCCCGTTGCTTGGGCCCACGCCAAGCCGCCCCCATGCAAAACCGTGTCGCCCCTTCCGCTTTGGCTGCCAGGGCAGCCTCGACAACGCTGTCGGACGATAGCATGTCCTGATTCTCAACCCCGGTATGATAGCGTGCGGCTTGCGGGCAATAACCGCAATCCTCCGGGCATCCACCTGTCTTGACAGAAATCAAGGTAGATAATTGGATTGCATTGGCGTCGTGGTATTGCCGATGAATGGTTTGCGCCTGATGAATCAGATCGGCAAAAGGTAAATCCAATAAGTCCTGGATTTGCGAAATATTCCAATGCGTCACACGGCTACGATCATACTGGCCGCCAGCAGGCTTTTCTTTTTCGTTGGCGATAGATTTTATGCTGGATTCCATCATAATTTACAGTTAAATGACTCTGCTCTCTCTATAATAAGGTGCTCGGAATCATCAAGGATCAAACCTCTATTGTCAAATTTTCTTTCAATTTTTTTGAACAAGCGATTAAATTTAAGGCAATATCTGCTGCAAAACGATTGTCTGCTATGTTTGGCGTCTTGTCGGGGGGATCTCTGTCGAGCCTGCCACGACAGCTTGCCGCAATTACCCGCCAATCATTGCCCATTGTGCTTGCTACCGAGCATAAACTCACGTATCTGCGGCACATGCTTAGCCAACCCTCCCGCTTGGACACATGCAATCGCAGCATTGCAATATGCTTTCCCCATCGATGCCATGATTCGTGCACTGAAATATCAACAAAATCTGACCTTGGCGCCAATGCTGTCCCGTCTATTGACTGCAAAATTGAGTCATGTCCCCTCACCCGATGTTATCATTCCGGTACCACTTCACCCTACCAGATTGCAAGCAAGAGGTTTTAATCAAGTTGTAGAAATTGGGAGATATGTTTCCAGGCAATTACATATTCCCTTATTGCCCCATGTTTGCGAACGTACCCGCGATACGCTTTCTCAAACCGAATTATCTTGGAAGGAGCGACGCAGCAACCTACGCAATGCATTTGTATGTACTACGCGTTTTGCGCAAAAACATGTGGCTATACTGGATGATGTCATGACCAGCGGCGCGACATTGAATGAACTGGCAAGGGTAATACGCAAACAAGGCGCGAGCGAGATCAGCGTATGGGTAATCGCTAGAGCAACGCCATCGTCCATATCAAAGAAATATTAAGCGTTAACCGCTTCTGTAAGGCACACTACATGCTGGATGTCATTCTCTATCAACCGGAAATTCCGCCCAATACCGGCAATATCATCCGTCTTTGCGCAAATACAGGAGCAACGCTTCATCTCATCAAGCCGTTGGGTTTTCAACTGAATGACAAGCAACTGCTTCGAGCTGGGCTAGATTATCATGAATTTGCCAATGTAACCTTACACAACGGTTGGGAAGCATGTCGCCATCATTTGGCCGGAAGGCGTATTTTTGCGGTGTCCACCAAAGGAAAACAACGCTACGATCTAGTGAACTATATTAGTCAAGACGTTTTTCTTTTTGGTTCAGAAAGCCGTGGATTACCTGTTAACATCATGGAAAGTGTGTCAGCTGATCAACGTATCCATATTCCCATGCTTCCCGAACGTCGCAGTTTGAATCTCGCTAATGCTGTTTCTATTGTCGTCTATGAAGCTTGGCGGCAATTAGGGTTCATCACGCCGAATGAGCAACGTTAAGTTAACGTTGGTTCATACTCACATTCTCATTTAAAATCCGTGGCGTGACAAAAATGAGGAGTTCTCGTTTATTGTCTTCTTTTAAGTTATTTCTGAATAAATTACCGAGAAACGGCATCTCTCCTAAAAATGGCAGCCTATTGGTGGTTTGTCTTTCAACCCGCTCAAAGATTCCTCCAATCACTACGGTTCCACCATTTTCTACCAATACCTCTGTAGTGATTTGCTTGGTATCAATCGCAGGGCCAGCTGGCGTAGGCGCTCCACGTGTATCTTGATTGACTTGCAGTTTCATAATGATATTGTCATCAGGCGTGATCTGTGGCGTTACTCTGAGGGCCAGTACAGCTTTTTTGAATTGGATCTGCGGCCGGCCAAGCTGACTGACGATCTGGAAAGGAATCTCAGTCCCTTGTTCAATGGTGGCTTCCACGCGGTTCGCTGTTACCAAACGTGGACTGGCAATGACTTTCCCCTTGTTATCTGATTCCAAGGCAGATAATTCCAGATTAATCAGTGTATTGCTGTTAATTTTAAACAAACTCAGCCCCAGTGTCGCAGGGCCGCCCGCAACCCCCGCAAGCGTTGCAGCTGGAAGATTAACGTTCAGTGGATTCACGCCACTGGGTGTCCCACCGGTTGCCAGTCCACTGGAGTCTTCTAGACCTCCTGAAACACCCAACCTACGACTTCCCCCAAGATTACTTGCATCTTTCACACCAAACCGGGCACCCAGAGAACGGCTGAAAGTTTCAACTGCCTCCACGATTCGAGCCTCGATCATGACCTGGCGGACAGGTGTATCGAGATTAGCGATAAATTTAGCTACTTCTGACAATCTGACAGGAACGTCAGTAACCGTCAAAGTATTACTGATATCGTCTATTTCTACCGTTCCACGTTGGCTCAAGACGCCTTTGATCGCAATTGAACTTGCAGTACGGTAATTCAACCTGAACGTTTCGGTATGTAAAGGTTCCAGCTCGGAAATTTGCTGACGGGACTCCAGATCGAGTCTTTCTCTGGCAACCAACTCTTCACGTGGCGCAACAAAAATAACATTACCTACCCTGCGCTTATCGAGCTCTTGAGATTGAAGCACAATATCCAAAGCGTGATCCCAAGGGACATCTTGCAAGCGTAAGGTAAGACTACCTTTCACAGAATCGCTGGCAATAATATTCAGGTTGGTAAAATCGGCTAACACTTGCAATACCGAGCGAACTTCTACATTTTGAAAATTGAGAGATAACTTTTCCCCAGTATAACCCCCCGTGACCAGTTTCTTGTGGACCGGAACATCTTCACTTTCCACGACCGTTTTGACATCCAGAACAAATTTAGTGCCCGCTTGATAAGAAGTGTGCTCCCAGCGCCCCTTGGGCTCAATAATCATCTGCACGCTATCACCTTTTGCCATGGTCTCGATTATTTGTACCGGTGTGGCAAAATCCACGACATCGAGGCGCCGCTCTAAATTGGGTGGCAGGTAAGTTTTGATGAATTCGACGATGATTCGATTTCCCTGCTGGCGTATATCGATACCCGCACCGGGTGCAGAGAGATCGACTTCCACACGGCCCTCGCCGTTCTGACCACGTTTGAAATCAATATCTTGCACGCTAAGTAATTTCTTCTCCTGAATATCTATCGTTCTAGGAGATGGAGAGAAAGTACTCGCCACTTCCGCTGCGCCCACCCCGGTGAGCAGAATATGCAAATGGTTTCCGCTAATTCTGCTTTCATAAGTCATCGGTTTTGACAAATTTATCACCATACGGGTACGATTATCGGTTTGAGCAATCTGAATGCTATGCAGATCCCCATCACCTACTTCCTGCCTATTTTTGCCAAGCGCATTAGTTGTATCGGCAAAATCAAAGAAAATTCTATCCGGATTATTGAGAGATATGCCTTCAGGAGCAGAATCAAGCGGGTGATCCAATGTTACTTTGATCATCATTTGTTTATTTCGATAGTTGATCACATCGATTGCATTGATTCTGTTCCGGGATGTCGGTTCTCCTTGCGCCATTTCCTCAGCCATAACTACAGGCGTCTGGCATAACATGAGCAACAGCATCACGTGCAACACCCATCTCCATTTATGGATAAATTGTCTTGTGATCGTTTTTTTCATAATCTCTGCTCCTGAGCCTGTAACATCAATGTCCCGAGACGCTCCGTCCAGTCATTGGCGCTATCCTGTATGATTTCTTTGAGCTTGACTTCAGTCTCCGAAATCCCTGTAATCAAACCGAAATTCTGCCCCATATAGTTGCCAACCTTGACGCGATGCACAGTATTATCAGGGGTTCGTATCAATGCAAAAATATGCCTATCTCGCTGCAACGTTCCAACCATTGCAAGATTTTCCACTGGAAAATTTTCCAGTATTTCCTTACGGCGCTTTAAGTCAGGCTGAAGCGCATTCTGGTTTTCCTTAGATGCCCCCCCTCTTCGGGCGCTGAAAGGATCAGCAATATCAAATGCCTCATAAGTAAATTTTATAAAAGGCTTGATTTCAGGCAACGGATCAACTTTGCCATGCAGCCCTTCCCCAGATTTGTTCACAAACTCCTCGAGATCGCCATATGTGCCTTCGTTGCATGCAGAAACCATGAGGAATAGCACGCACAATGAAAAATAATGAAGCTGCTTGCTCATCTATTTCCTCCACTATTCTGACTGCCCTGGCTAACAAGCTCCTCATCATCAAGATAGCGAAAAGTCTTTGCGGTAGCATTCAATACCAGCTGCTGGTCTTTCCCTGGAGTAATATCGATATTGTTTAATGTCACAATACGCGGCAATTGGGAGACATCGCTGGCAAAAGCGCCAATATCGTGATAACTACCGGTCACTCGAACCGTTACAGGTAATTCAGCATAGAATTCCTTGAATGTTTCGCTGACTGCCGGTTTGAATAGCTCGAATTGCAGTCCTCGTCCCAGACCAGCTCGATTGATATCGACCAACAAAGCATCCAATTCTGATTTATGGGGTAATTGCTTTAACATGGCACTAAGCGATTGTTCGATCTCTTGTAGTTGCTGCCGCATACTATCCAGGTTAACCGCACTTCTCTTTTTGATCAGATAAGTGTCTTTGAGTGTCGTCTCTTCTGCTTCCGCGTTTTCCAATGTTTGCCATTGCTCCTGCCAATCGTAAAAATAGCCAGCCACGATAATCCCTATCAGCAAGAGAGCTAACGCACCCGCCTTGATCGCCGCCGGCCAACTGCCCGGATCATTGGGATTGAGTAAACGCAACTCTTCCAATAAATTCATTGTTATCGACCTTCTTTAGCTAATTAGAAAAGTTTAATGAGATATATCGCCACTATGTCCATCCAATAACTCAACAAGCTTCACATTCAAATCGAACTCATTTAAACGCGCATTATTGACACTAGCCACCTTGATTTCGATCAATAAGGGCGTTTCGAACCTTGGTGACGAATCCAGGTTGCGCATTAAGGTGGATACCCATGCATTCGATTGCGCATATCCAGAAAGATGGATATGTTGATCCGTTTGTTTGAGACTCTTGAGATAAACACCTTCCGGCATCAATCTGGCCACCTGATCCAATATATGCACGGCATGGGCGCGATTGGCTTGCAATGTCTCCACCACCCCTTTACGCACCAGCAATTCTTGAGTTTGCTGCTTGATATTCTTGATCTCTTCAATTTGCTTATCGAGAATAGCGATCTGGTCTCGCAAGTATTGATTACGCCCATTCTGATACTCAATTTTTTCTACGATAACCTCATGCCCTCCCCAGACAAACAACACACCAAGCACGCAAGTTATCCCAGCCAGAATGGCGATCTGCTGCTGGCGTGCCTTGCGTTTAAATTCTCGATGGGGAAGTAAATTAATGCGTATCATGATGGATCAAAGCTGCGCATTGCGAGCCCACAAGCAATCATTAACAAGGGCGCATCCAGTTTGAGTTGTTTGGGGACGATACGGCTGGATAATTCCATATTTGCGAAAGGATTGACGACTTGTGTCATTACTTGTGTGCGCTCAGCCACAATCTCGTCCAAGCCTGGAATCGTTGCACATCCGCCAGACAGAAAAATATAGTTGACTTCTGTAAATTGAGTAGAAGTAAAAAAGAAGTGCAGCGCGCGCGTCACCTCCTGTGCAAGCGCTTCACAGAAGGGCTGCAATACATCTGCCGGATAGTTTTCAGGCAAATTTCCTTTATGCTTTGCTGCCTCTGCCTCTTCGAACGATAGATTGAACTGATGCTGAATTTCCTGGGTCAACTGATTCCCACCAAAGGGCTGATCTCGGCTATAAACGGATTCCCCATTGTAGAGAATGTTAACGTGGGTTACGCTCGCACCGATATCAATCAGCGCAATCACTTGATTCCTACCTTCTTCAGGTAATTGTCGTTCAATCAATTCAAAAGCAGCCTGTGCCGCAAAATGCTCGACATCCATCACTTCGGCTTTCAAACCGGCAGTCAGCGCCGCAGCAACCCGATCTTCCACCTTGTCTTTACGTGAGGCTGCAATCATTACCTCTATCTCATCCGGTTGATTGGGCATTGTTCTGACCACCTGAAAATCCAGATTCACCTCGTCTAAAGCAAAAGGAATATACTGATTCGCCTCCGTTTCAACCTGAAAAACCAAATCATCTTCCCGTTGCCCTGCAGGCACGATTATTCTTTTGGTAAACACGGCAGCAGCCGGGAGTGCAAGTGCAACATGCTTCACACGCGTACCCATGCGCTTCCATGCACGACGAATACTCTCTCCAACAGCCTCAAGATTATTGATGCCACCATCGAGAATGGCTTCTTTAGATACTGCTTCAATGACATAGCGTTCAAGGCACATTGTGGCTCTATCTTTGTTCGTCATGGAAAGTTCGATCATTTTCACTGATGAAGAACTAATATCAACGCCAAGAAGCCGAGAGTGTCTCGTTGATAGAAAATCAAGATTGATATCAAAACTTTTATTGAACATTGATTTATGAGAAACGCTCTCTTAAAGTTGGAAAGATGCATGACCTGAATAGATGAAATGTGCTTTTGTTGGCTATACTCCGTACACCTCATTGAAGTCTATGAACTTATTCATACTTTCATTAACAAGCTGCTAAACTGAGCAGTATTCTGACAAGTTCTCAAACAACTTGATTTGTATAAAAACAGCCTATATACCCTTTATAATGAAAGATTGATTTTTTATCTCACTTTTCAACTTTTCTCTCCATGATATTTCGTTGGCTGGCTTATCCCTTTCTAGCTGTACTGGCAGTGGGTTCAATCGGTGTTTTACTGCTTGTTTTCGCAGCACTCGTTATCGTTCCTACCTTACCCTCTCTTGAAGTGTTGACGGACTATCGACCTAAAATACCGTTACGGATCTATAGTTCAGAAGGATTATTGATCGGAGAATTCGGAGAAGAGCGGAGAGATTTTGTAAAAATCGAAGAGACGCCCGCTCATCTTAAGCAAGCGATCCTGGCCGCTGAAGATGATCGTTTTTATCAGCATGGCGGAGTTGATTACATAGGTGTCTTACGGGCAGCCTATTCCAATTTTGCTGGAGGGGGCGTCCTTCAGGGTGCGAGCACGATCACCATGCAGGTTGCGCGTAATTTTTTTCTGACCAAGGAAAAAACCTTGACCAGAAAATTCAGTGAAGCATTACTTGCTTTCAAAATCGAACATAGCCTGAGTAAAGACAAAATTCTGGAGCTCTATATCAATCAGATTTACCTGGGGCAGAGAAGCTACGGCTTCTCTGCGGCCGCTCAGACCTACTTTGGAAAAACATTGAATGAAATTACCTTAGCAGAAGCAGCTATGCTCGCTGGATTACCTAAGGCACCTTCTCGATTTAATCCGGTCATTAATCCCAAACGCGCAAAAATACGCCAGCGTTATGTATTGAAACGGATGAAGGAACTCAATCTTATCTCTAGTGAAGCGTTAGCCGCGGCTGAGAAGCAACCGATAGCCATCCATCGCCAAGTTAGAAATTTTGCCATGCCTGCTGATTATTTAGTTGAAATGGCACGCCAAGCGGTCTATCAACGTTTTGGTGAAGAAGCCTATACGCGAGGCATTAAAGTCTATACAACGGTAAAAAAACCAGATCAAGAAGCCGCTTACGAGGCGCTTCGTAAAGGGGTATTAGATTACGATAGCCGTCATGGATATCGCGGGCCTGAGGCATTTATCAACTTACCCAAGCATGATGCAAATTTTAGAAAAAATCTAGCAGAAGCTTTACAAGCATTTCATGATAGTAACGATATCCTGATCGCGGCTGTACTATCGGCCAATTCTAATACTGTCGAAGCCTTCCACAAAAGTGGAGAAATCATTCAGATTACTGGAGAGGGGCTCTCGTTTGTCAAAAGGTTTCTTGCCAATGATCCCAAACTGGGCGATAAACGTATTCGTCCCGGAGCATTGATTCGCATCCATAAAAATGAGAAAAATATTTGGCGGATAGTTCAGCTTCCCCAAATTGAAGCTGCACTCGTTGCGATTGATCCGAATGATGGAATGATTCGGGCTTTGGTTGGAGGATTCGATTTTAATCTCAATCAATTTAATCATGTCACACAAGCATGGCGACAGCCTGGCTCCAGCTTTAAGCCATTCATTTATTCAGCTTCGTTAGAAAAAGGTTTCACGCCGGCCACCATAATCAATGATGCGCCTTTATTTTTCGATGCGGCACAGACAGGCAGCAAGTCCTGGGAACCCAAGAATTTTGATGGTAAATTCAGTGGCCCAATACGCATGCGCGTAGCCTTGGCTCAATCAAGAAACCTTGCATCCATTCGAATTCTCCAAGCGATCGGGCCTCGCTACGCACAGGATTACATTACACGTTTTGGCTTTGAAAGCAATCGCCATCCTGCTTTCCTACCTATGGCATTAGGATCGGGTTCCGTTACCCCCATGCAAATGGCTGTCGGGTATGCGGCCTTTGCCAATGGTGGCTTCCGAATTCATCCTTATTTCATTACGAGAATTGAAGATGAGCAAGGCAGAATTATTGAGCGAGCACAACCTATCGCTGCAGGAAAAAATGCCAAGCAAGTGATTGATCCACGTAATGCATTTCTCATGACAAGCATGATGCAGGATGTCATTCAACGCGGAACAGCTACTTCGGCGAAACGATTGGGGCGCAATGATATTGCCGGAAAAACGGGTACAACCAGTAATTTTATTGATGCTTGGTTCTGTGGTTTCCAGAAGGATTTGGTCACGATTACCTGGGCAGGGTTCGATGAACCCAAACCATTGGGTAGAAATGAAACGGGTGGACGTGTCGCTTTACCTATTTGGACTAACTATATGGAGAAGGCACTGAAAAATATCCCTGTAGCTACTTTTGCTCCCCCTAAAGGCATCATTACAGCCAGAATCAACCCACAAACCGGCCTGAGAGAACAAGGAGGAGCGATGAATGAATATTTTTTCCACGAGCAACTCCCACCTGAGGCTGAATTACCCGTTGAGGAATTTGGATCAATAGAAGAGTTCTGGAACCAGTTATTCTGAGAAACCATGAACAAATCTATTACACATCGCAGTGATTGTGGCAGCTGGTGCTTCGCTACAATTTTTTCACAATCCATGAGAAATTAAATCTTTAGCGATAGGGCATCCCTAAAAATTCAAATTTGCGAGCATCCGTTTTACGGATTGCTCGCAAAAAATGTTTCCTTACCTATCAATCATGGGCTGCGTCAACATTTTTTGCGCGTGCCTCGTTTTGCATAAAACTTTGCATTTTAAGAGGCGCCCTATAGACTTTTCCTCAACCAAGTTGCGACATCTATTGCGAAATAAGTCAAAATTGCATCTGCGCCCGCACGTTTACAGGACAGCAATGACTCTATGACACAAGCTTCCTCATCTAACCAGCCATTCATGGCTGCTGCCTTAAGCATGGCATATTCACCACTCACTTGATAAACAAACGTGGGCGCACCAAACTTTTCCTTTACCCTACGAACAATATCAAGATATGGCAAGCCTGGCTTTATCATGACCATATCCGCGCCTTCCTGCAAATCTAATCCTACTTCCCATAATGCCTCATCAGAGTTAGCCGGGTCCATTTGGTAGGTATATTTGTTACCTGAGCGCAAATTTGCAGAAGACCCTACCGCATCACGGAAAGGACCATAAAAACTGGATGCATATTTTGCTGAATACGCCAGAATACGCGTATGAATAAATTGATTGCCATCCAATGCCGCGCGAATAGCTGCAATCCGTCCATCCATCATGTCCGAAGGCGCCACGATATCTGCGCCTGCCTGCGCATGAACAACCGCCTGCTGTTCCAGTACCCTGACCGTTTCATCATTCATCACATAGCCGCTGGCATCTATCAATCCATCTTGACCATGAATAGTATAAGGATCAAGCGCGATATCAGTAATGACTCCCAATTCTGGAAAATTCTTTTTCAATTGACTAACTGCTTGAGGTACCAGACCATCAGGATTGAACGCTTCGTCAGCAGTCAGGTTCTTTAGTGAAGCGTCAATGACCGGGAAAAGAGCAACGGCGGGAATCCCCAGGCGCAAGCATTTCTCAGCCTGAGACATGAGTAAATCAATACTCAGGCGTACAACCCCAGGCATGGACATGACTTTTTCTTTGCGCTTCTTTCCGTCCAGAATAAATAGGGGATAAATCATATCATCTGCGCGCAAATGATTTTCTCGTACCAGGCTGCGGGAAAATTCGTCACGACGTAAACGTCGCATTCTTTTTTGTGGAAAGTGACTAGTAAATGACATGATCAGCTCATCTAAAATAAAAAATTGCGTTAATGTGGGAACTTACTGGGAAATTATCTTTCTTATGGATAGACGATGCATTATTGATCGTCTCTCGCCTTCCCTCCCTGAGGCGAGGCCTGTGGTATAAGGCGATTCCCCCCGGTTTTTTCCCCTTTAACCGGGGTTTTTTTTTGCCTTAAATCCGGTAGTATCTTGCTGAATCTCTGTACTGTCGGAGCCAAGCCAGCCAGCTAACACACTGGTTACCTCTTCAACACCACTCGCATGCATGCTAGAAAAAAGCTGCACTGAGCATTGCGGGTAATGTTCATTTAAGAAATCTCTCACCTCTTTCAACGCATGAATAGCTTGGCGGCGACTCAGTTTATCTGATTTGGTAAGTAGCATATGCACGGGTTTTTTCGTTTGCGAAAACCATTCTAGCATCTGCAAATCAAGCTTGGTCAAGGGGTGGCGGATATCCATAATGAGTACCATACCGTGCAAAGCATCCCGCGTCCGCAAATAAGTGCTGAGTAAATGCTCCCAATGCTGACGGATCTCCAGGGGGACTTTGGCATAACCATAACCAGGGAGATCAACCAGAAAATGACCATTTGTCAGCTGGAAAAAATTAATGTGCTGTGTCCGTCCAGGTGTTTTGCTGACAAAAGCAAGACGACCACGATTGGCGAGGGTATTGATTGCACTGGATTTTCCGGCATTGGATCTTCCAGCAAAAGCAATTTCTATACCGGACGCCCGTGGAAGATCTCGCAAATGGTTAACAGTCGTATAAAAACTAATATTCTGAAATAAAGACATATTTTTATTATTTTATTGAGTTATTTCAGACCTTTCCTGAGCAATTACCCTTAATCCTT
>CAYNXU010000016.1:0-16024 GCA_964401225.1 uncultured Nitrosomonas sp. | reverse complement strand
GGTTTCATTTTCCTTGGTTCCATTCTTCTTGGTTCTGTTCCCTTCGACTCCGCTCAGGGTGCGGGTGGCTGCCGTGCGTTGGCTGAGCGGAGTCGAAGCCAACGCATTATCCCCCTTATCATACTCAATTCAACTATTTCGTAGATTCGACCAAATACGTGTAGAGTTCAATACGAATCAAAACATCATTTGGCGTACTTGGGGCATAATTTGTTTGGGGCTATTTACTGAAACGTGTCAATTGGTACTGAATGGCCTTGGCATGCCAAAGAGGAGCAAGGAGCAGCAATGGTAAACAGGAATCTGTTAATCGCATGGTTATTGATCTTAGCCGGGAGTAGCACCAACATTTTTTCATCGGAAGGTCATTCCGCTCATGGCGTGCATGTCCACGGTGAAGCTATACTCAATATCGTGCTGGATGGTGATAGGTTGTATATCGAGCTTGATTCTCCTGCAATCAATCTCATCGGATTTGAACATGCACCCAGCAGTGATGAGCAAAAAGCAGTCATACTAAACGCCCAACAAACACTGACTGTGGCTGATCGTCTGTTTCATTTTGCAACGGTGAAATGCCCGCTGGAAAACCTGACGATTGAAATCCCTTATATGAACAACGAAGCATCTCAGGGGCATAGCCATCACCACGATCACCAGCATACTCATGAAGAAACGCATCAAGAGCATGCTAATTTTCATGCCAGCTACACCTTCCAATGCGCGCAGGTTAAAGATTTAAAGGCTATTTCGACAACCCTCTTTTCACTTTTTCCAGGTATCCGGCTGATCAAAGCACAATGGATTTTCCAAGGCAGGCAGGGTTCTACTTCACTGACAGCAAATAATTCCACGCTCAAGATAAACTAACGCGGATCAAAAAGTAATATGCCCTGAATCTTATTACACGGGAGCGACAAGACTAGGAGGTCCAAAAATAGGCTGATCTACTACGGACGAACCTGCCAGCTTCACCCTCGCTACGATCGCGATTCTCGGACAGCCTCCTAGACTTTATTCGCTATATACCTCCACATCCGCTACCTCTATGGTATACGCGGACGTAGCAACCGCATTTTCAGTCAGGAACGTTTTCAATTTACCTGTCACCCAAACAGGTTCATGCAGTGCATTTAGTTTTAAACCTTTTTCAAACACCCCATAGATAATCTGATTGGGTGGCGGCGGCGGAACATGAATGCATGCGCCAAAAAAAGGTACTAAAAAGAAACGCGTAACCATGAGTTGTTCGCCAAACTCCAGTGGCACAATGAAGCCGGGTATTCTGACACTCTGATTGTCAAATTCTGGTTTGATCCGTGTCGATGTCAGCGCTTGCATGTAGCGATCATCGCTTGCTTGAGCCATGGCAAGCATGAATTGATTGCTTAATTTATCCTCCTCGGATCCATCTTCGATTTCATCAAGATAATCTGGAGGATTTAACAATGCATCCAGATCATCCTGCGGCAGCAAATCGATCCATTGGATAGTTGTATAAGCTGTCGCCTTAGCCTCTTGTTGTTTTGCAAGTTGAGCGCCTGATGCCATTCCTGAAGCTGGGTCGAACTCGCTTTGAGAGCAGGCAATGAGCAGTCCTGTAAAAATGCAGGCGATTGTTGCTGATTTTGCGATAAAAGAAGTGGTACCCATAACCCGTTTAGTAACTATCTTTAAGTCAATAGTGCATTAGTGCTACAGTATAGTCCATTAGACTTGGAATAAAACCGTCAAGGAGACTTTTTCTTGCACTCAAACTCTCCGGAAAACCCTTCATCAGCTGTTCCAGATGCAGCGTGTGATGCTATAAAACTCAGCAAGTTGCGCTTTTCCTATCCTGGAAAAGCGCACACCTTAGTTCTGGACATTCCTGAATGGCACATTGCCAAGGGTGATCGCGTATTCCTCAAAGGCCCCTCGGGTTCGGGTAAATCAACCCTACTGAATTTACTGGCAGGCATCCTGGTTGCGGATAGCGGCACCATAGAAATTCTCGGTCAAGATCTGGGCGCATTATCGGCCCGTAAGCGGGATCGCTTCCGTGCCGCCCATATTGGCATCGTTTTCCAGCAATTCAATCTCATTCATTATCTGAGTATACTGGACAACATCCGGCTCGCCGCCCACTTCAGCAAAAAGGAGAGGGTCGATGTAGATTTAACCGCTAAACAGCTCTTTGATGCGCTCGGATTGGACAACACGCTGCTCACAAAAAAAGCCAGCGACCTCAGTGTCGGACAACAACAACGCGTTGCCATTGCCCGGGCGCTGATCAACACCCCGGAGATTTTGATAGTTGATGAACCCACATCCGCCTTAGACAGCGATACGCGGGATGCTTTCATGAATGTGTTGCTGGAAATCAGTAGAACTCATGGCAACACGCTGGTTTTTGTCAGTCATGACACCGCGTTGACCCATCATTTTCACCATGTCGTTAGCCTGGCGGAAATCAACCAGGCAGGAGTTAACCCACATGTTTCTTAACGTCGCCTGGCATAGCCTGCTTAATCGCAAATATACCGTGTTACTCACCCTGATTTCAGTTGCCATCAGTACCTTTGTTTTGCTCGGGGTAGAGCATATCCGTCATGAAGCGAAAGAAAGCTTTAGCAAAACGGTATCAGGCGTCGATCTCATCGTGGGTGCGCGTACCGGCCAGTTAAACCTATTGCTCTACGCTGTTTTCCGTATGGGGAATGCTACCAATAATATCGCATGGGAAAGTTATCGTGAGCTGGCAGCGAACCCTATGGTCGCCTGGACCATTCCGGTTTCATTGGGCGATTCCCATCGCGGCTATCGCGTGATGGGCACCACAGAGGACTACTTTACGCATTTTAGCTTTGGTCAAAACACGCCGTTATCGTTCACGCAAGGTCGCGCTTTTGCGCAGCTATTCGATGTCGTGATCGGTGCTGAGGTCGCCAACAAGCTCGGCTATCGTGTGGATGATGAAATCATCCTGGCGCATGGACTCGGACAAGCCAGTTTCAGTCTGCATGATGATCATCCTTTCCAAGTAGTCGGTATTTTACGGCCCACCGGAACACCTGCGGATCAATCGTTGTACGTAAGTCTGGCAGGAATGGAAGCAATCCACCTGAACTGGAAAGACGGGGTAAAAATACCTGGCAGGCAAATGACTATCCAGGATCTCGCGACGCGCGACCTTACACCCAAAAGCATCACGGCCTTCATGGTGGGACTCAAATCAAAAATAGCCACGTTTCATGTTCAACGGCAAATCAACAATTACCCGAAAGAACCGCTTCTTGCCATTTTACCGGGTATCGCACTCACCGAGCTGTGGCAAATGGTGGGGGTGATGGAAAACACGCTCAGATTGATTTCTATCCTGGTTTTATTTTCATCATTATTGGGATTAAGCACCATGCTGCTCTCCTCCATCCGTGAAAGACAACGGGAAATTGCAGTCTTGCGCGCGATTGGCGCCAGCCCCTTTTTTGTCTTTTTAATCATTCAGGCCGAAGCACTATTGATCACCTTAAGCGGCATCCTCATGGCCATTTTTGCACTGACAGTGGGGATTTTATTCACCCAGACGCTTCTCTCGGAACATTATGGTGTTTTTATCAACCAGTTTTCTCTCAACAGTCAGACGGTCGGCATTTTGGGGATCATCGTGCTAAGTGCGTCGCTGCTGGCGCTCATCCCTTCACTCAGCGCATACCGCATGTCCTTGCATCATGGTCTGGCAATGAGGAGTTGAATGAGCAGCGGTAAACTCACCTTACCTGCGCAGCTTGCCTTTTTGATTCCGCTCGGGAGGCTAGTATCTGATCTGGGTTCCCGCCTGCGCGGGAACGACAACATCATCTTTAGGGACTAACGTGGCCGTGCAGTTAAATTGCGTGTTCACAGTAGCCATGCTTAATTCAACTCTTTTTTTTAAGGCTTTTTAGGGCTTTTCTGCGCCTCTCCACCGCTTCCGCCAACCGATGTAATACGTGTTCAGTTGCCTCGAAGCTAATGCAACCATCCGTAATGCTTTGTCCGTAAACCAATTCTTCACGCCGTTTGCCTTCTGCTTTCTGATTGCCTTCAACCAAATGGCTTTCGATCATCACGCCGCAGATAGCAGTCGTTCCACCCGCAATTTGTTCGGCAACATCGGCAGCGACCTCTGACTGACGACGGTAGTCCTTATGGCTGTTGGCGTGACTGAAATCGACCATCAGGTAGGGGGGCAGTTTAGCCTTGTCTAATTCTTCTTTTGCCAAGGCTACGCTGGCTGCATCATAGTTAGGCTTGCGTCCGCCCCGCAGGATGATGTGACAATCCTCATTGCCCTTGGTCGCAAAAATGGCGGTGTGTCCTTCTTTAGTAACCGAAAGAAAATGATGGGGACGGGAAGCCGCCGCAATTGCATCGATAGCAATGTTCAGGTTGCCATAGGTGCCATTCTTGAAACCAATGGGGCAGGATACCCCCGATGCCAATTCGCGGTGCGCTTGACTCTCGGTCGTGCGCGCGCCAATCGCAGCCCAGCTAATCAAATCAGCCAGATATTGCGGACTAATCAGGTCAAGATATTCGGTGGCCGCAGGTATACCCAGGTTGTTCAAATCCAACAACAGCTTGCGCGCCATCCTCAAACCTTTATTGATGTGGAAGCTGTTATCCAGATCAGGGTCATTGATCAATCCTTTCCAACCGATGGTCGTGCGTGGTTTCTCAAAGTACACCCGCATCACGACATGCAACTGATCCTTGAGTGTCTCACGCAGATGCTTCAAACGAGCCGCATATTCCAGTGCCGCATCCACATCATGAATGGAACAAGGGCCGGTCACGACCAGCAAGCGATCGTCTTCACCGTGCAAAATTTGATGCACAGCCTGTCGTGCGGCGTAAACCATTTCCGTCGCTGTTTCGGTTACGGGATATTCTCGATGTAATTCCACCGGTGGTGTAAGTTCATGCAAGCCGATAATACGTAAATCATCGGTTTGAAATTTCATAGTGGTTCCTTTGTTATATTGCCGATTGGTCTCGGAGCAAAGATTCAATTTTTCTGCCGGTTGTAATTGCAACGAGCAGAAAAGCACAGCCCGTATTTTAACCTAGACGAAGCATACTTTTCGTTAGTCGGGGAGATTTTAAGGTCAAAATCCACGCAACCAATATCCGTATACTTGGTTCGATGGCGCGTGGCAAAGCAAGAGAAAATAGTGATGCTGAAATAGTGTGGAAACCAGGGATGCCCATCTCGACACTTTACAACATGCGCTAGAGACACTATTGGAGCAGCTTCCTAGCGATCAGGCGCTAAAATCAACGGTGGCTTGTTGAATTTATGGCGCATGGCATTAATCACTTTCAGTATGCTCGGGCGACCGACAATCTTGGCTTCCAGTTCACGTTTTCCGGGAAAATCCATGAGCGATAGGCCAATCAACATGGTAAGCACTCCTTGTCCTGGCAAAAAAAGCATGATGAAACCCGCCAGAACGAACACGACACCGACAACATTCTTGAGGATCAATCCGATGATACGCAACACCGGGTGGTGCTCTTTCATCCAATAGCGTGGGATGCGCGTATCAAAATAGTCAGCAGGTAAACGAATCAGAATGATTGGAATGGTGATCACGGAACCAATCAGGCCAACAATAGAGGTTATTGTGAAACTGATCAGGACATGGATTGGAATCCATTGCTGAATTATGGCAAGCACTTCATTCATGATACGACATGTCGGGTATTCTTCGAGTAAGCAAAGGGATTTGGTACGCTGAGACACCCTCGCTCGTGGTTATCGATGCAATGACAGATTGGATTGGCTCCCAAAAACCGTAGGTAGAAGCTTGGTAGCGATCTAATCGCTATAGCCCTATTTTGATGTCTTTGATCACAATGGCTTCCAAAGCATCGAATTCTTTCGGGTTCATCATTTCTTCCAATAATTTTTTTATGTCTTCGATACTGGCTTTGGATAGATTAATGTCCAATTCAACGGTCACTTCAACTTTCATAACTAATTTCCTTTAAGTATTTCTCTTCGTCATCTACGCCTTACTGGTTGACGGACTTGATCATCAGATGAAAAAAATGAACAAAGACAACTGATAAACTGGGATTATCGGGTCTTCGCATCCATTCACCTTTCATAAAGCACCCCACTGCGTTAACTTTCTTAACTTTCGTGTAACATAATCAAAGCGTTATTGTGCGTCAAAGAGAAAGATCCGCTTTTTACTTGAATGGCTATACCATACGACCAGATTGCGTTCTGGTGTATTGGAAATTTCAGATTCAAGCATCCGGCCTTTCCTGTGCTACCCAGATAAATGAGTTGGTATCAATGCCCAGTTGCCCAGCTTTGTTGATAAGGTGTTCGCGAAGTTCGGTGGGTAAGGTGCGGTCACGCGCCAAAATCCAGCAATAATCACGGCTTGCACCGACAACCACTACCCAGCGGTAATGTTGCTGATCGAGCGCGGCAACGTGATAACCGCCATAGAAAGGCCCGAAGAACGATACCTTGAGTGAACCCACGTTAGGCTCCCCGATAAATTTAGCTACACCGGTTGCTTCGCGCCACTGGCCTTTGCTGACATCATATCCCCGGTTGATGACTTCAACATTGCCATCCGGCCGCAGCCGATAGTGTGCCGATACATCGCTTAATCCGCGCTCAAAGGAATGATCCAGCCGGGCGATTTCGTACCATCTACCCAGGTAGCGGTCGAGCTGAAAATTGCTGACCGGCACGATGCCTTGCGGCGGATGGGTGCAGGCTGAGAGGAGCAGATAAAGCAGGGGAAGCAGAAAATATTTACTGGTCAGTCTATTCATCATCGAAACCGTTTTCATACCATCAGACGTGAAAAATTTCATTCAATGACAACGGCCGTTCCACTGACGGAGACCATCAGCATGCCATTTTCCTTGCCGAGCACCTCATAATCGATGTCGATGCCTACCACGGCATTTGCACCGAGCTCTTGTGCATGATTTTGCATTTCTTCCAACGCAATGTTGCGTGCGCGCTGTAGTTCTTTCTCGTAGGTTCCGGAACGTCCGCCGACAAAATCACGGATGCCGGCAAAAAGATCCTTTAATACATTCGCGCCGAGCACGGCTTCACCTGCAACGATTCCGCAGTATTTCGTAATGCGCTTTCCATCGATTTGAGGGGTTGTGGTGAGTAGCATGGCGATCTCCAGTGAAATTTGGTCAAGGTAATAATACTCATTGCACTTCAAATTCCGGTTTATATCATCTTTTATCCCATTGTCTCCCAGCGAGAAAAAGTATAGATGCTGAATTTTGAAGCACGATGGATATCGTTAAAGATTGCCCATATAGCATAATCTCATTTTTCCCGTGATGATACACTCCACCGCTTGCCTGTTAATCTGGCCAGATTACTCAGGAATACGCAGGGTTGCTATTTGCCGATGCAAAACCGGGAAAATATTTCTCCGAGTAGATCATCCGCCGTGAATTCGCCGGTAATCGATGACAAAGCATGTTGCGCGAGCCGTAATTCCTCCGCCAGCAGCTCCAGTTGCCCACCACTTTGCACCCAAGGAGCGGCATTATCCAGATGCGTGCTGGCTTTGTTCAGCGCCTGCAGATGCCGCTGCCGCGCCATGAATAATCCTTCGCCGGCAATATTGGCTTGCCAGCCAATCATTTCAAGCATTTTCTTGCGTAATAAATCTATGCCAACGCCTGTTTTAGCAGAAAGATAAATGATCGGTCGGCTGAAGGCTTCGTCAATCCGAGCGTGTTCATTCAATAGATCAATTTTGTTATAGATGGTGAGTAGGGGTAAGTCAATGGGTAAACTTTGCAGCACCTGTTGATCGGCTTCCGTCAGACCCAGGCAGCCGTCAATTAGCAACAATGCCAGATCTGCCTTCTTGATCGCAGCATGTGTGCGCGCAATGCCACTTCTTTCAACGATATCCGTGGTTTCTCTCAACCCAGCCGTATCGATGATATGAACCGGTATGCCTTCGATCTGAATCAATTGCTGAATCGTGTCACGTGTCGTGCCGGGTATCTCCGTCACGATTGCGATGTCATCACCCGCCAATCGATTCAACAGGCTGGACTTACCGACATTAGGTTGTCCGACCAGTACGACTTTGACACCCTCTTGCAACAGACTGCCTTGGCGGGATGAAAGCAGAACTTGCTTGAGCTTTTCACGAATGGCTTGCAATTGGTTGGCCGCATGCGCTGCTTCGAGGAAATCGATTTCTTCTTCAGGAAAATCCAGCGTCGCTTCAACCAGCATGCGCAAATCGATTACGGCGCGCACCAGCGCTTGTAGCGTGCTGGAGAACTCGCCCTGCAAGGAACGCATGGCGCAACGCGCTGCACCGATTGTGCTCGCATCAATCAGATCGGCCACACTTTCTGCTTGTACCAGATCAAGTTTATTGTTGAAAAAGGCGCGTAAGGTAAATTCACCTGGCTCGGCTAATCTGGCCTCTAATTGAAGGCAGCGCGACAGCAATAAATGGATGACAGCTGGCCCGCCATGACCTTGCAACTCAAGGACATCTTCGCCGGTGTAAGAATGTGGTGCAGGATAATAAATGGCAATGCCTTGATCGATCGGCTCGCCATGTTCATCAAGAAAATGGCTTAAATGTGCTGTACGAGATGGAGGTATTGTGCCAAGAATAGCTTGCGCAAGTGATTGCAAATTTTTACCGGAAATCCGCACAATTCCGATACCGCCTCGACCAGGCGGTGTAGCAATGGCAGCAATGATGTCATCGCTTTGCATACGATTCTTGCAAGTGAGATTTAGCTTATCCGCTTAAAAAAATGGGATGGTAATTAAATAGGTGTTGAAATGAAATTCTGCGATAAAACATTAGCAAGCATCTATTGGTTAATAGATACTTGCTCGGTTAAAACCCTACGATCTTTAAGATTTTCTTTTTTCCTTAACTTTTTCTTTTGGTGTCTTGCCTTTATTTGCTGTTTCTGCAGCTTGTTGTCCATACAGCCGTGTTATCTGCCATTGCTGCAAGATAGACAGCACATTGTTGACCAATGAATACAATACGAGACCCGCCGGGAAGAAGAAGAAAAATATACTAAACGCGATCGGCATGATCTGCATGATTTTTGCTTGCATGGGATCCGTCGGCTTGGGATTCAATTTGAATTGAATGAACATTGAAATCCCCATGAGCACCGGCAATACGTAGTAAGGATCTGGCGAAGACAAGTCTGTGATCCACAAGGCCAGCGGGGCATAACGTAGCTCAACGGCTGCAAGCAAAGTCCAGAAAAGTGCGATGAATACCGGGATTTGCACCAAAATTGGTAAACAGCCCCCCATTGGATTGATTTTTTCTTCTCTATACAGCTCCATCATCGCCTGATGCATACGCGGACGATCACTTTTGTATTGTTCTTGTATCCGTTGCAGTTTAGGCGTCACCAAACGAAGTTTGGCCATGGAGCGGTATCCTGCAGCCGATAATGGGAAAAATAACAGCTTGACCGTCATCGTCAACAGAATAATGGCAATACCCCAGTTACCTACCCAAGAATGATAAAACGAAAGCAACCAAAACAAGGGAGCGGCAATTACGGTCAGCCAGCCATAATCGACAGTAAGTTCAAGCCCGGGCGCTAATTCTGCAAGCTTATCCTGCTCTTGCGGACCAGCATAGAGCGGCATGGTGACACTCGCTGTTTCGCCCGGAGCAATCCCACCTACTGGCGCGATGACACCTGCTGTATACAAGTTATCACCGATGCGTTTAGCAAAATATTCCCGCGGTTTGCCCTGCTCTGGTAACCAGGCGGAAACAAAATAATGCTCCAGCATGGCAATCCAGCCATTGTCTGCATTTTGTGGATAATCTGACTTATTTTTATCTAAGTCGGAAAAGTGAATTTTTTGAAACTTCTCGTCGTCGGTATAAATGGCTGCACCAAGATACGTCGGTATCATCATGGTCGAGCCCGCAGGTGTAATGTTATCCCGCAGCATCTGGAAATACGCAAATGGCCGAACCATCGCTTCTCCAAGATTTTGCACCTCGAATTGAACATCAATGACATAGCTGCCACGATGGAACGTATAGATTTTAGCAACCTGTACGCCGTTGGTTTCTGGTGCGAGTAAACGAATGACAATCTTGTCCTGATCACTGGTCAATTGATAGTTTCGTATGCTCGACTCTGGTTTGAACTCTGTCTTATGATTCGGCAACCCATCCCCAATCAATCCGGATTGTGCGACAGCGATTCGAGAGGCCTGACTTTGCAGCAGCGCGTAGGGAATATCCTTGCTTTCGCTCGATGGATGATGGAGCAATTCAAGACGACGCAAATCTCCACCCGCGGTATCAATTTCCGCGATGACCATATCGGTGACGACTTTGATTTGCTCGCCCGTTGCCAGCAAGCGGGGGGTAACTACCGATGGCGTCCCTTCAATCCCTTGCACTTGCCCATTATTATCTGGTTGTGAAGAAACCAGCGTATCCCCTGGAACGGGGAGGGCATCATGACTGCGTTCAGACGATATATCCTCGGTAGTGGTTGTTGAGCCCGTAGCTAATTTATCCAGTCTTGCTTTCTCTGTTATCCAAGCATCCCAAAGAAACAACAGCGACGTGCTAAAAATGATGATCAGTACAATTTTTTTTGTGTCCATCTCGTTCCGGCCAAACTAGTTATAGCGATAATCTTTGTTTAAAAAAGTCTTTATGGAACAGGATCATATCCCCCGCGATTCCATGGATGACAACGTAAAATACGGCCTATGCTTAGCACCATTCCTTTGATAAACCCATGCTTTATCAAGGCCTCGCTTGCATAATTCGAGCATGTTGGGCTAAAACGACAGGAGGGCGGAAAAAAAGGCCCTATACAGTATTGGTATAGCTTGATAAGTTTAATTATCAATCGTGACATTATTTCAGTTTATATATGAGCATTTCCGCTTCCTGCCTGACACGAGCGGTGTCAATTTGAGCTAATGAACGTTGCAGCCTAAATACACAGTCCTTTTTGTCTAGTGCTTGCTGGTGTATACGAAAGACTTCTCTCAGCACACGTTTCAAGCGATTCCGCCTCACTGCATGTCGTTCTAGCTTTTTTGCGACAATCAATCCTAAGCGTGAATAGTCCAGATTATTCGGCTTGACATAACACTGCAGAAATTCACCACTCACAGTGCGTCTAAAACGAATAACCGACTGGAACTCCGCAGGTTTATGTAAGCGATGCTTCTTGGATAGTAAAAAATTCCTCACCTAACCATTCGATCATAGCGCGAATTTCATGTTATAGACCCGCATGGCTAGACGCTCAACCGAGCACGCCCCTTGGATCTGCGCGCCCGAATGACTGCTGCCCCGCTACGGGTTCTCATACGAACTAGGAAGCCGTGTGTACGTTTCCTGCGAATAACAGACGGTTGATATGTGCGTTTCATTTTAGATTTTTACTTATAAATTTGTGGATAATTACCTTCTTAAAGAACCGCGTATTACAACCTGTTATGGGTATTGGTGTCAACCTTATTTTCACAATGCACTTAAGGGCGTCTCTAAAAATTCAAAGTTTTATACAAAACGAGGCACGAGCAAAAAATGTTGATGCAGCATATGATTGATATGTAAGGAAACATTTTTTGAGAGTAACAAAATGTTGTGACGAAATTTGGATTTTTAGAGATGCCCTTAATGTATCACTCATAGAAAGTCGCAGTTCAATGCAATACCTGTACACCAGTACACTTGAACTAAATGGATGGCCAGCAAATAATTCTTCATGAATATTTTGCTACTGCTTCCATCATAAATGACCAAGAGCGTAAGTGTTATGCTCACTTTTTAGGAGTACCTATATGACTAATATGGATATCACGGTTGATCAGCGATCCCAAGATCGTCGATCTGGCGTACCCTTTTTCTGCCTTTATCAACTAGGTATCAAAAAAGGAATGCGCGTTAACAAACGACGTTCAGGCCCAGGGCCAGCTTATGTTGACTCTTATGCACGCCCTCTTGCATGGTGCACGATTGCAATCGTTCTACTCAGCGCAATGGATGCCCTGTTGACGCTCAATATTCTCGCCAGAGGAGGAATAGAGCTTAATAGCATCATGGCGATACTGATAGAAGACAGTACCGATAAGTTTGTGCGCTTCAAACTCGCATTAACTTCTCTGGCACTGATTTTTCTCGTTATTCACCATAACGTCCAACTGACGGCAAAACTGAAAGTAAGGTATTTGCTCTATTTGATATTGCTTGGCTACGTCACACTAATCAGCTACGAAGTATTACTGCTGCTCGTGATCAATAGTATTGGATAGCGGGTTAGGATGATCAGTGCTTTGCAATAAAATAGGTAGCCACTTTTTCCAGATCTTCCAGAGCTAGCGTGCCGGCAGCTAGCCTTAATCGTAAATAGGCGAGTAAATAGTTATAGCGCGCTTCCGCCAGATTAACTTGAGCTGAAAAAAGCTGGCTTTGCGCATCCAGCAAATCAAGATTGATACGTATACCACCTTGGATACTTTTCTCGGTCGCCTGCACGAGCAGGAGCGCTGAATCAACGGCTAGCTCAAGCGATTCGATTCGTTTGATACTGCTTTGCAATAATTGGTACTGTCTGCGCAACTCTACAAGGACTTTATCACTCATTGCATCCAGATCAGCTTGCGCACGCGCATGATTCGCTTGTGCCTGATTGGTAGTCGCATTTACACGCCCACCCGCATAGAGAGGTAAACTGACCTCTACGCCAACGCTGGCAAACGTGGCATCCCGATTGGGCACAATGAAAGAGGCAGAATTCTGCTTATTAAAGCTTGCCACTAAATCAACACGCGGGGCATGACCAGCACGGCTTTTTTTTACCTCCAGTTGGCTGGAGGTCACGATGTGTCGCTGGGTCACGAGCTCTGCATTACGCTCAAGCGCCATATCACGCCAGCTTTCAAAATCAGGGGGATGAATCGGTTGCGCTTTAAATGTGCCCGCTATAGTATCAAGCTGCGTTACTTCTCGACCAATTATTTTTTCTAACGCCATGCGTGCAACATCCAATTCATCTTGCGACTCGATCACTTGGGCCTGTGACAAGGCATGCCGGGACTGAGTTTCAAGCACATCCGTCAGCGTCCCTTCTCCCCGCTTGAGCATATTCTCATTGACATGTTTTAACTCTTCCAAGGCATTATGCTGTGCTTTAGCCAAAGAAAGGCGATCCTGTGCAAGGAGTGTTTTGACATAAGCTTCTAACAACCGTACCATGAGCTCATAGCTTTGGCCTAGAAATTTGGCTTGACTGGAGTTTGCCCGTGCATAACCTTGATCATAAGCAGCTACCGCCTCCATATTCAGTAGTGGCTGTCTAAACGTGAGAGTAGTTACCAGGCTATCAAAATCAAGATCACTTTTATTTGTGCCAATAATATTCCCTTCTCTATCCAATTCAGGATTTTTCTGCGTACCGCGACTCATTCCCTGCATATGCGAAACGGACAAGCTCGGCAACAAGCCCGCCCGCCCAAGCGCAATGGCTTGCTGGCCCGCTTCATTTTCATGAATAGCTGAACGGAATGTCGGGTCATTCATTAATGCGGCTTCGTACGCCTCCAGTAGCCCCATGCCCATGGTAGTGCCTGCCTGGCAGCATAAAGCAATGACGCATGCTGATAATAAGGTTGGCTTAAAAAAACGCGATGCCACGCTTAATCTTCCACAAGCGAAGTATGAAGTCGATCGAGAATGGGTTTCAACAAGTAATTCATCAGCGAACGTTCGCCGGTTTTCACAAAAATTTCTACGGGCATCCCTGCGCGGACTTGCCAATCAGTCAGTATCTTCATTCCCTCCGGCGTAACCTTGGCTTTCAATTGATAGTAGGGGATACCTGTTCGTTCATCGGTCAAACGATCCGCAGATACATGTGTAACAATCCCCGGTACCCGCGGGATTTTGTTCTGGTTAAAAGCAGTAAATATGAAATCGACATCGAGACCCGCGTGCACTTTGTCAATCAGATGGACGGGTACTTGACCCTCAATGACCAACATATCTTCCGATGGCACAATATCCATCATAAGAAATCCAGGTCCAATGACGCCACCATGTGTGAAAATATTTATCCCCACCACAATGCCATCTACCGGCGCCTTGACTAAGACATTAGCTAATTCGAAATCTTGTGCCAACAGTCGGCTATTAAGTGCTTCGGCCTCACGCTGTACATCGGTTAATTGCTGGCGCACTTCCTTCTGATGTTCCTGCAAGCGCTGGATCCTACGCATATTGAGCTCTGAGATTTGGCGCTGGGCGCGACCGATATTCCCGGTATCTTCAGAGATCTCACCATTTAATTGCGCGTGAGTACGCTCCAGTTCGAGTACACGATTTCGTGGAACATAGCCATCACGGGCTAATTCTCGCATATTATCCAGTTGCTCTTTCAGAAACTGTAATTGCTGCTCCTTGCTCGCGCGCGAGGAGATCAAACCACGTAACTGAATGGTCAAACCTTCGATATTTTCATCGAGCGCCGCCAACTCATGTTTCAATACCGATTGACGCGATGCGAACAATTGTTTTTGGAGTGCGATACTACTGATTGTGCGAGGGTCATCTAACGAAGAAAACAAAAAAGGCGGAAAATCGATTTCTGTTTTATTATCCCGTTCAGCAATCAGACGCGCTTCGACCGCTCTCGCCGCAATGAGTTGGCCTCGTGTTATTTCTGCCTGCGCCTTAACCTGAATATCATTCATCTTGACCAGCACTTGACCAGCCTTGACGCTATCACCTTCCTTCACCAGGATATCGTCTACAATACCCCCTGTTTGATGCTGAACAGCTTTTCGATTCGTCGCGACCATTACCGATCCAGATAGGGGTACGCCTTTGTCTAGCGGCGCGAATGTTGCCCATAGAAAAAATCCACCCACCCCAACCAGTACAATCCACCAGCCAAAGCGCGCATGCGTTGCTTCATCTGTTTTAACTACGTTAGCATGCTCGACTAGAGCGTTCTCGAGTATAGTTGAATCTTTTTGATTCATAAGCTTTCTATTTATTAATGGCGGATATTTATGACGAAACCAAACCTGTTTCACTACCAGTGGATGTTGCGCTAGATTGAGGCATTTGCTCATTACCTCGTCGCAGCGCTTGTTGTTGTTTACTCAATTCAGCCAACACTTGGTTTGTCGGCCCAAACTTCTGAAGCACGCCTTCGCGTAATAACAGCAACTTGTTGGTAGCAGTGATGATGCTCGTCCGATGCGTGATCACTACGATCGTCTTCCCGCGCTTGCGCAAATCAATAATTGCAGCCAACAATGCCTGTTCACCGACATCATCCAGATTGGAGTTAGGTTCATCCAACACGATCAACGACGGATCTCCATACATAGCGCGCGCCAAACCAATACGCTGTTTCTGTCCTCCGGACAGTCCGCCTCCGCCATCTCCAAGTAGCGTATCATAGCCTTTAGGCATGCTCAGAATCATTTCATGCACACCCGCTCGCTTGGCTGCCAAAATAACCTTTTCAGGATCGATCTCTCCAAAACGCCCGATATTTTCACTGATGGTGCCAGCAAACAACTCAATATCTTGTGGCAGATACCCGATATGAGGCCCCAGCTCGTCCTTATTCCACAGATAGACATCTGCACCATCAAGTCGCACCTTACCCGCCGTAGCAGGCCAAACTCCTACCAGGAGCCGTGCCAACGTGGATTTACCTGAACCGCTCGGCCCGATAATACCGAGTACTTCACCGGCGGCAAGCGTAAAAGTCAATCCTCTGATAACGGGCACTTTTGAGCCGGGTGGCGCCGCGATGGCATTTTCCACGGCGACAACACCCTGCGGCTTAGGTAATGCCATGCCGGGCTGACGATCAGGATTTTCTTCGAGCAATTTTGTCAGCCGCTCATAGGCACTGCGGGTATTTCCAAATTGCCGCCAAACACTGATCAACAACTGTACCGGCCCAATGGCCTTACCCAGTAAAATTG
>CAYNXU010000015.1:0-16155 GCA_964401225.1 uncultured Nitrosomonas sp. | reverse complement strand
TCGAGTAGCGCCTGGCTGCCTGTAATGACCGTATGAATAACCAGTTCATGGCCCATATCTGGAAGCAGGGCGGGGATCTGGTTGCTGATGAGATAGTGCGACATGGGCACAAAGGTACTGGCACCGTTGTCAATAATGACGTCACTTTCTGATTTACTGATGAGTTCAATCAAGTCGTCAAATTTTCTCGGATCAATTTCATCGCCGGACATCACATTAATCTTTCGCACGTTTAGCTTTTTGAATCCGTGGAATGTCGCATTCACGGGGTCTGTATCAACACAAATCAGTTTTTTACCTTTGGCCAGCTTGTGCTGAGCCAGCGTTGATGCGATGAAAGATTTACCGACACCGCCTTTGCCTTGCAAAATCATATGTATTTTAGCCATCAGATTAACTCCTCTTTATCAATTGACGAACGATAGTTAAAGCCATGGTTATCCGGTTCCCGAGAAATGCCGGCTACCGGTTGCCCGTGCTTCTTCCTTGCGGATAAATCATCCGGTTTAGCAAAAATGTGTCTTTTGACAAGATTCCTGAACCAGAGATAGGAACAACCTATTTTTTTCTCATCTTTTAGAGTCGACCATATTTGTCGCATTGACCATCCGTCATGAAGTGCCTGGCTGATTTCTGTTTTCAGGGCCAGGAAAGCAGGTTCATATAAATTCCTGCGACCTGGATTCTTCTGCTCTCTCAAAGAGATTCGTTCGGATAGCGATGGGTTCATGACAAATTCCTGACTATTATTTGGCGTAAAAATATTCAAATTAATTACAGTATCTATTGGATATTTATTTACTTCCTGTTTAGATTATTTTGACTTACAACTGTTTGTATTTGGTGCATATAAAGACAAGCTACAAGCACTTTTAGTATTGTTTAAATATTATTATATCCATATATTATACATTTGCAATGTATTTGTTTAATGATAATATTACTCAAATAAACAAACTCTACCGGGCAAGATATGTGAAGTTAGCTAACTTTTAAAAAAGTTAACTCACATCACACGGATCTTATTCGCACATGACTGTGCTCAACGAATCTTGCTCTGCGAGGCTATCAACGCCAGAATAATTTTTGAGGTGCGTCATGGTTCAAAAGCGGCTATTACATCTTCGAGTGCCTGTAACGCTGGATGAAGAGCAGGGAATCAGAACAAAAGCACGTGACACGGGTTTGTCAGTGGCCAGATATATGCGTCAGGTGAGTCTGGGATACCTTGTGCCGAGTGCCATCGATAATCAGCAAGTAGAGAAATTATTAAAGATTAACGGCGATTTGGGTAGGGTAGGGGGGTTGTTAAAGATGTGGCTGACCAATGATGTCCGGCTAAAAATAACCAGCAAGGCAGAAATTGAGGCCACTCTGGCTACCATACGCACAACGCAGAACGCTATGCTGGATGCGATCCTGGAACTCAGAAATAGAAAGTCGAATACTTAACGGTTAATTATTGCGATGATCGCTAAAATCATACCCATCAAAACAGTGCGCAAAAGCAACTATTCTGCGCTGATACAGTACCTGACCGATCCTCAAGGCAAAAGTGAGCGTATCAGTCAGATCAAGGTTTCGAACTGTTATTCAGACGACCAGACAGCAGCACTGATAGAAATACAAAACACACAGGAAATGAATACACGTGCCAAATCAGACAAAACCTGTCATCTGGTATTGAGTTTCCCGGAAGGGGAGCGTTTATCCTTTAAGAGTCTTAATGCAATTGAAGAGCGATTTTGTGATGCTTTGGGTTTTACTGGTCATCAACGGTTCAGTGTAGTCCACGATGACACCAATAACCTGCACATCCATATTGCCATCAACAAGATTCACCCCAGAACCCTCACAATTCACAATCCCTACTATGACTTTATTAAAGTAGCAAAACTTTGTGAGCAGATCGAACAGGAATATGGCTTAACACCAGTTAATCATGAAACCGTAAAGGATCAAGCCTCCAGAGTAGCGCAGGAAATTGAAACCAGAACCGGTGTAGAGAGTTTACTGGGCTGGATCAGGCGCGAGGTACTCACTGAAATCAAACACGTGGACAACTGGCAGGATTTACATCGGGTGTTAGCCACGCATGGTCTTACCATTAAAGAGCATGGCAACGGGTTTGTATTGGTTGCCAATAATAATGTGGCCGTTAAAGCCAGTTCGGTTGATCGCTCTCTCTCCAAAGGGAATTTGACCCAGAGACTGGGTGCATTTATACCTAGTGAGCATTCTGATCAATCTTTGCGTTCGGATATCAAACAATACCAGCTGAGACCGCTACAAAACCGAATAGATACTTCAAGGCTCTATACAAGATACCAGCAAAAACAATCGGATAGCGTAAGACAGCGTACTGCTCAATGGGCCATGCTGCGAAACACAAGGGATCAGCTCATTGAACGTGCCAAACGGGAAGCAAAGCTCAAGCGCAATCTCATTAAAAGCATAAAAGCTGAGAGATTGGCAAAGAAAGCGCTGTATGCAACCGCACATCAGCAATTCAAAACAACGATAGCAGTCATTAGAAGCGATTACCAGCAAGCCTACCTGCACTCAAAAGCCAATCATTCCAGAATAGGGTGGCTGGATTGGCTAGCAAAAGAAGCAAGAAATGGTAATGCTGAAGCATTGGCTGTTTTGCGATCCAGAAGATCCGGTCAATTTAAGGGCAACCAGGTATCGGCCAAGCAAAGCAATGATGGTTTCAGGACCAATGGCCACTTCAAGAATAATTTGGTGGAGTCGATCACTAAGATCGGCACAGTCACTTATCAAGCAGGATCAACCATCATACGCGATGACGGTAAACGGCTCATCGTCCTGCTAGATACATCGCACGAAGCCTTGGCGGATATTTTGCAGGTGGCCATGAAGAAGTACGGCAGCCATCTTGCTATCAGTGGAACTGAATCGTTTCGTCTTCAGATAGCACAGGTTGCGGTACAAAACCAAATGCGCATCACTTTTGATGACAAGCGGCTTGAACAATACCGCCAGCAGTTAATGAAACAGCACAGAGTAAATAGCGCGCAATCGGTAGGTCGGCAACGATCCACTTCAACATCCAGAAGGAGTCTTTGATGAATAAGAACAGTCTGTTATCTCAAAACAACAGGAATGTTAAGAAGGATAGGTTCATCGTTCGACTATTATCCGTTGCGTGTCTGATCGGAGGATTACAGGTAGCTACCCAGTATTTTGCTTACAAATTCAATTATCAACCGCAATTAGGCGCACACCTTTTTCATATTTATGAACCCTGGGCAATTCTGCTATGGGCAGGAAAATGGTATTCCCAGTATTCGGGCATCATTGATCTGGCGGCAGGTTTTGGCATTTTATTTTCCAGCATCGGTTTGATACTGGTGCTGGTCATTAAAATGGTGCTGGCTAATTCATCCAGAACTAATCAGGGGTTACATGGATCAGCCAGATGGGCAGATAAGCAGGAGATTGTAGCCGCAGGACTGCTTTCAACAGGTAAGAATCACAAAAGCGACGCCGTTTATGTCGGCGGCTGGCGGGATAATTCCGGCAAAACCCACTATCTGAAACACAGCGGCCCGGAACATGTGCTGTGTTACGCCCCGACCCGCTCTGGCAAAGGCGTGAGTCTTGTCATACCTACTTTGCTTTCCTGGACTCAGAGTGCAGTCATTACCGATCTCAAAGGTGAGTTATGGGCATTGACCGCCGGTTGGAGAAAGCATCATGCCAAGAACAAGGTGTTGCGCTTTGACCCGGCATCAACCAGTAGCGCGCACTGGAATCCGTTGGATGAAATCCAGATTGGCAGTGGCATGGAAGTCGCCGATGTTCAAAACCTGACCACCTTAATCGTGGATCCGGATGGCAAGGGATTACAAACCCACTGGCAGAAGACCAGCCAGGCACTTCTTGTGGGTGTGATTTTGCATGTATTGTATAAATCGCAGCGAGAAGGAACTCCGGCCAACTTATCGACTGTCGATTCAATGCTATCTGATCCAGATCGCGATATCAGGGAACTGTGGATGGAAATGGCCATGCAGGATTATCTGGATGGTAAAAGCCATCCCGTGATTGCAGCCACTGCACGCGACATGCTGGATCGCCCTGAAGAAGAAGCAGGTTCCGTGTTGTCTACAGCCAAATCGTATTTGTCCTTGTATCGCGATCCGATAGTCGCCAACAATATCAGCACATCGGATTTTACAATCCGTGACCTCATGCACCATGAGAATCCTGTCAGTTTGTATATTGTGTCACACCCCAATGATAAATCCCGGTTGCGTCCTTTAATCCGCATTCTGATCAACATGATCATCAGAAAGCTGGCGGATAGAATCACGTTTAAAGGCGGACAACCAGCTGCGCATTACAAACACAAGCTTTTGTTGATGCTTGATGAATTCCCAAGTCTTGGCAAGCTTGAAATCTTTCAGGAATCCCTCGCGTTTATCGCAGGCTACGGCATGAAAGCCTATCTGATCTGCCAGGACTTGAATCAACTTAAAAGCCGTGAAACCGGATACGGGCATGATGAAGCGATTACTTCCAACTGTCACATCCAGACCGCATTTGCACCTAACCGGCTTGAAACGGCAGAGCATCTATCCAAACTGACCGGGCAAACCACGGTCATCAAGGAGCAGATTACCACCAGTGGTCGCCGGTCATCGATGATGCATGGACATGTCACCCGTACCCTGCAGGAGACGCAGCGTGCGTTATTAACACCGGATGAGTGTATGCGACTGCCCGGCCCCATGAAAGATGCTGAAGGCAAGATCACAAAGCCTGGTGACATGATTATTTATGTTGCCGGTTTCCCCGCGATCTATGGCACGCAGCCTTTGTACTTTCAGGATGAAACCTTTACGGCACGGGCACAAGTGAATCCCCCAAGCTTTAGCGATAAATTAACCGGACTGTAAGATACTTCGAACTCTATTGACTCATTTTCATGAAAAAACCCATCAAAATCCTGGGTATTTCTGTTCTGGCAGTGAGCGTTAGCCTACTTGTGCTGAGTATTGGTTTGCGTATTAGCGGTATTTATATCAATACCACACCAAGTTTGCCGGTGGGTTTTTACAGAATCGTTGATGAACCGATTGTAAGCGGTGCTTATGTCGCTTTCTGCCCACCACAGAATGCGGTTTTTGATATGGCCAAGGATAGATCCTACATCAACCGAGGGGATTGCCCTGGCGGTTATGGTTTGTTGCTGAAACGTGTGTTTGCACAATCCGGAGACAGTGTTTCCATTGATCAGGCTGGCATCTTTGTTAATGGTGAACATTTACCCAACAGCGCCCAGTTAAAAACCGATGCTGAGGGTCATGCATTGCCGCAATACCGGCTTAAAGCCGTGCTGGAAGATTCTGAGTACCTGCTGCTATCCGATTTGAACCCACAATCCTTTGATGCGCGCTATTTCGGGCTGATTGCGCGTGATCAGATTCAACAGGTTGTTCGTCCAGTTTTTACCTGGAGTCATTAATTAAAAATTAAAAGGAGATGGTATGGACGCTTCCCTCCCTACGGGGAGTCGGGGTAAGCAATACGAATTAAGTTAGAGCCCCTCGCGGACCTGACGGCATCTACGTGCCAAGGTGGGGATAATAGAATCTTTCCACAAACGGACGGAGGGGCTGAAATGAATTTTACGACATATGGGTTGGATATCGCAAAGCGAGCTTTTCAACTGTACTGGGTAACACACGAGAATGGCGAGATACACAACCGCAAGTTTGGCAAGCAAGAACTGCTGGAGTTTCTGGCGCAACGTGAAGCTGGATTGATTGCAATTGAAGCGTGCGGTAGTGCCCACTGGTGGCGGCGCAAATTGATGGCACTGGGGCATGAAGTCAGATTAATTCACGCCAAGTTTGTCCGGCCTTTTGTGCAAGGCAACAAGACCGATGCGGCAGATGCTAAGGCAATCTGGACAGCGGTACGGCAACCGGGGATGCGGACGGTAGCCGGTAAAACAGAAGATCAACAAGCGATGTTGGCACTACACCGGATGAGATTATCGCTGATCAAGTTCCGCACCATGCAGGTGAATCAACTGCGCGGATTACTCTACGAGTTTGGTGTTACGTTGAAAGGTGGCCGACAAGCAGGCGTGGCAGAAATACAACAACGCATGATTGAACTAGAAGAAATCGTGCCTACCATGCTATTCAAAGCTACTAAGGAGCAGTTAAGGCGTATTGATGAAATTGAGGCTGATGTTCAACACATTGAGCGCAGAATCAAAGATTGGCAAAAACAACAAGCCGCTTGTAGGAAGGTTGCTGAGATTCCAGGTGTGGGAATGCTGACGGCAACCGCCTTGGTCGCGACGATGGGTGAAGCAAATTGCTTCAAATCTGGACGGGAGTTTGCTGCTTTTGTAGGGCTTGTTCCAAGGCAAAGTGGCACGGGCGGTAAGGTCAAGCTGTTAGGTATCAGTAAAAGAGGCGACACGTATTTACGAACTTTGCTGATCCATGGCGCCAGAGCAGTCATGTTCATCGCCAAAGATAAAGGCGCGTGGAGCGAAGCACTGCTGCATAGGCGTCCGACGAATGTGGCCATTGTTGCGATGGCTAACAAGATGGCACGAACGGCGTGGGCGATTTTGGCGCACGATCGAGAGTACCAAAAGGGTTATGTGAGCCAAGAGCCCACATAACAAAGAACAACCACTAAAAAGGAGTGGAATGCTGATAGGTTGCGCAGGTAGATAAACCCGTGTGATGGCGAAACAGGTCGGACCGCAAGAACGTGAACCTGCATGGCGTTAAGTGCTTTGAGCACGACAAGGAGATGAGGGCGTTCTTGGCGAATTCCATCAGGGCCCGCAGATAGAAATCCAATCTGCAATAAGGCCGGATATAAGACTGCAGCCGATTCTTCGTATCGCTAAAACACGAAATATCTCTTGCCAGACCGGGAGGCGTCCATATAAGTCAACGCCATGAATAGACCGCAGATTGATGCTGAAACAAACAATCCTGAATATCAGGATCAGGTAATACAGGAAAAGCTACTCGATGCAGAAATACCGGGCTTCCAGGCTGAATTTGATCCCTTAGAGTCACAAATGTTAGGCGCATTCAAGGAAGATGCCTTAAGTGAACAGGATGCGCTGGATAGCGCGATTGATCATATAGCGGAGGATGAACAATGAAAGAGGCTAAGAAGGCTTTTCATGAACAAGTCGCCGAGAATCTGATTGAGCAACTCAAAAAGGGAGTCGCACCTTGGCAGAAACCCTGGAAACCCGGTGATTTGCTGGCTGCCTTACCGGTCAATCCAACAACGGGTAAGCGCTATCGGGGAATTAATAGCCTGAACCTGATGAGTCGTGCGTATACGGATCCGCGTTGGTTGACCTACAAGCAGGCAGCAGCTCTTAACGCACAGGTGCGTAAAGGTGAAAAAAGCACGCTCGTGCAATACTGGAAATTTACCGAGGAGCGTATCAAAGAAGATGATAACGGGAATCCTGTTCTAAATAGCAATGGTCAGCCCATTAAAGAACAGGTCCGGCTTGAGCGCCCCAGAGTGTTCTATGCCTCCGTATTTAACGCCGAACAAATGGATAATCTGCCAGAACTCAGCATTAAAGCTCCCGACTGGGACCCGCTGGAACGGGCTGAACAGATATTACAGTCATCCAATGCCGTGATTCGTCATGGTGAGGCAGACAATGCATTTTACCGGCCATCAACAGACAGTATCCACTTGCCCCACAAGCACCAGTTTTCAACACCCGATCGCTACTACGCAACCGCACTTCATGAACTGGGCCACTGGACAGGCCATGAATCGCGCTTAAGTCGTGATCTTTCGCATCCATTCGGTAGTGAAGGCTATGCCAAAGAAGAACTACGCGCTGAGATTGCCAGCATGTTGTTGAGCGGTGAGCTGGGTATCGGTCATGATCCAGGGCAGCATGTGGCTTATGTGAACTCATGGATCAAAGCGCTGCAGGAAGATCCGACAGAGATATTTCGTGCCGCTGCTGATGCCGAAAAAATCCAGGATTTTGTACTGGCATTCTCACAACAACAGGAAATTGCACAGGGAATTGATGCGCAGGAAGCAATTAAGATGGATCAAATCAAGCAAAACACCGCCACCTATTTACAGAATCTCTCACCGGATCTGGCTACCATCGCGTCCCGCAATCTCAAACTGTTTAATCATCTGACCCAGAGCATGCCAATCAAGGATCAGGATGCCATCATTCTGGTAGCCGATGCACTCAAGTTTTTGAGGGGCGGTGGCATTGATAATCTGGAGTTTGAAGAAGTGTCTGAAGACAAACTGGGCTTTAGAATTCCGGCTGACTGGAATGGACAGATCCAGGTACAGGGTAATGCGATTCAAACCGATGAAAATGGCATAGAGTCTATAGTATCCGCTCTTCGACTTAATCGTGAGCCGCAATTTTGGGGAGTGTATATGCAGCGTGATGATCAGACTTTCCAATGGGTGAAAGACTGTGAATCCAAACAAGAAGCGCAGGATTTGACTGATCTGCTTGCACTCATCGATGCCGCTGCAGAAAAGAATGAACATGAAAAGGCCGCTAAGCTTGTCCAAATCCATGAAAACCGCGTCAGAAATGACACGCTGAGTGCGGAAGAAGCGGTGCTAGATGCCAAGGTCGAGCAAAATGCCCAAATTCATCAGAATCAACAAGCCCAACAAACCCAACAAACCAATAGGCGAGCGAGCCAACAAAACGATGTCAATGCTCGTCAATATTTGATTGTTCCTTATCGCGATAAGGATTTGGCAAAAGCCGCGGGGGCTCGTTGGGACAAAACCACTAAGGCTTGGTATGTAGGACCAAAAGCAGATATTCAGACATTGCAGCGCTGGCTACCGGAGAATGTTTCCAGACAGCAGGAACCGGCTATCGATCCTCATAGTGAATTTGCTGACTTGCTGCGCGCTCAAGGTTGTCTGGTTGATGGCAATCATCCGGTGATGGATGGCAGCAAACACAGAATTAAAGTTGAAGGCGATAAGCCCAGTGAGAAGTCAGGTTTTTATGTGGCGCACCTGGATGGTCATCCAGCCGGATATTTCAAAAATAATCGAACCGGGATAGAGACACGCTGGAAGGCCAAGGGGTATTCGTTAACGGATGAGCAGAAAGCAGAATTGATCGCCCAGGCCGCTATCAAGCAGCAAAACAGAAAAGCCGAACAGCAGGCACGGCAAATAAAAGTTGCTGATGCGCTTGAATCCTTGCTGGCGATCGCACCGGTTGCCGACTCCGAGCATCCTTATTTGATGGACAAGCATGCAAGACCAGGCGATTTGAGAATCGTACCGCAGAATGCGGATGATTTACCCAATGACTCAATCATCAAAATCGGTCAGAACTGGCAGGAAGTCAAAGCCTTGCGCGAGAAACACCCTGACAGTCTGGTATTTACCGCCGGTGATTTATTGCTGAGCGCACAAGATGTTCATGGACAAATCTGGAGTGTGCAAACGATACAGGCGAATGGCGCAAAGCTTTTTGTAGCAGGTAGCAGAAAGGAGAATAACTTTCATATCGTTGGTGGTAGGAGTCGAGGATTGGCAGCACTGGACGCAACATCTGTTATTGTGATAGCTGAAGGTTATGCCACCGCAGACACGCTATCCCAGGCGCTGGATTATCCTGTCATCGCCGCATTTGATTCGGGCAATTTGTCCAAAGTCGCGCAGGATTTGCATGAAAAGTATCCGCATAAACCCATCATTATTGCCGGAGATGATGATCATCACCTGGAGTCAACTCTTGGCAAAAACCCCGGCAAGGAAAAAGCATTGGAAGCAGCGGCATTGGTGAATGGTGTGGCGGTATTTCCGGTTTTTGCACCTAATGAGCAGGTATCAAAGAGATTAAATGATTTTAATGATCTGGCCAATAAAAGCGTGCTGGGTATTGAGGCCGTCAAACGTCAGGTTGGATCCCTTGTAGAGAAAGTGACTCGTCAGGTCAAAGTAGAGAAGTTACAAACCCGTGTTGAACCTAAGCAGCAGGAAATCAAGCAAAAACGGGCATTGGTCAGGTAATTTTATGGGAGGCTGCAAGATGCGCGATAATAAGCTGAAGGCTCCAGGAAATTCATTCCATTCTGATGAAGGTGATCTTTATGAAAACATTGAGACTCGTCCCGGTACTACCAAAAAGCAAAAAGAAACGGGGCGAGGTGCCTATAAAGAACTGCTCGAAGCTCATGCTCGATGGGCAGGTGGCACCTTACTGGGTTGTGATTTCCCAAAAGACTTCCGAGAAAAAGGAGGAACCACCTTCCTGAATCAACCCATCAAGTCAGGTCATGATCTGGCAATAATGGCGCAAATATTACGCGATCCGCGCTATGAGACGCTGAGAATATTTTATACCCGTATGAATCGCATCGTTCATCATACAGCTGTGAGTTCCAGACTGCCGGGTGCAATCTATCTGAACAAGATCGGGCATGCCAATCATGATTTGGGTGTATTGGTAGAAAAGACCAAGCGACATGTTAAAGCAGATGGTTACTGGTTATTGCATAACCATCCATCGGGTAATGCGAAGCCATCGTGTGATGATGTCAGGCTCACAGAAATACTGGCATCTATTGTTTCGGGCTTTAAAGGCCATGTGGTTATCAATACCAGTCAATATAGCGTTATTGATAGCAATGGTCAGGTCGATTTTGTGGATTGGATGGGTAATCAGGCAGAAGGCTATCAGAACAATCCTTATAAAAATCATGAACTGCTTTTGGAGAAAATAGCATCACCGGAGGATCTTGCAAAGATAGGTCATGCTTTAAAAAAGCGAGATCAGTTTTTTAACTTGATAGGCATCGGTGCAACAGGTTTTGTATTGTCGTTAAGTGAGTTACCGCTATCTGTACTAAATCGCCATCAAAATCTGCTTTTGGCGCGACTACAAAATTTTGCACGCAATTCCGGAGTCAATACCGTATTTGCCATCACGAATGCCAATGATTACAGACATCCCGTATTATCCAAAGCCTGTGAAGCTGGCATCTTAAAAGATGTGCTGGCAGTAGAAGGCTCTGATTATTGCTCATTGAGGGAAGAAGGATTATTTGCATCAATACCCGGTGAAATAAGCGCCATTTTTAGGAAGCCCAGAACCTTTGTGAATGTACTCAGCCGGCAAGAGATCCGGGCGCGTTGACAGAATTTGCCCAAGTTTGGAGAATGTAGGGCCTAGTTCCTCAAGCGCAGCACGCAGTCGTTTTGCTTGCTGCCGGCGTCGATCAGTTGCAATTTGTTCGTCAGCCCGACCGAACAGTCCTTTCAGGCCGTGTTTGGCCATTACTGCTGCTATATGCCCTCCCCTGGCCGCCAACCGTGGCTCGATGGGCGGGGGCTCGGCGCTGGAGATGATGGTCTGCATTGTGTCGTTTGCGAGATAGCTCGACGACTGCGTGTTAACGATGATGACAGTACAGCGCGCATTATGGCTGATTCGATTGGGCACGTTGCCCAGCAGGAATTCCTTTCTCCCTGCCATGCCGACATTGCCGACCACCAGAACGTCGATCGCCTCTTGCTCGGCAGCCCGAACGATTGCCATCGCAGGATTGGCATCCAGAATGACGAGTGCATGACCGCGCTCGCCGGCAAGTTGCTGCACATGGATAGCAAGTTCTTCGTTCGCCGCAGCAGCTCGTGTACTTTCGGCCGCTCCGTACTTGGTAGTAGTAGGGTTCTGTGGCTGAATCACTTGAACCACGAAGAGTTCCGCCTCATATCGTTCGGCAAATGCAGCGGCCCATTGAACAGCCTGCTCAGCTGTTTCGGACCGGTCGGTCCCGACCATTACGCGTTGTATTGCAGTGCTGTGCGATTCACTTTGGTTTATCATCCGCCTAATTTTCCTTCTCTTAGAGAAAATGAATCAGGATTCTGAAGTAAGAATTTAAATGTTTTATCCTGAAACGTAATGTCTTCCGCTGAACGCAAAAACTTTTCATAACAATAGTCCGAAGCAATAGTGGTGCCTCATAGATTAGCAGCAAAGAGATGCCATTCATACGATACGCCTTTTAACGCGTGGAGGCCGCGGTCTAAAAATTCAATGTTTGAGCCGACGACGAGATCCTTCACCGTGCTGGATACCAGGATTTCGCCGGATTCAGCCAATCCTGAAATTCTGCAGGCAATGTTTACAGCGATACCCGCTATGTCATGATCGACTACTTCGACCTCTCCGGTATGCAACCCACTGCGGATCTCCAGCCCGAGCGAGCGGACAGACTTTCTGATTGCATCAGCGCAGTTAACACCTCGTCCTGGTCCGTCGAACGTCACCAGAAACCCATCTCCAATCGTCTTGATCTCCTTGCCATGATAATAAGCAATTTTTTGACGAACGAACTGGTCGTGAAGGGAAATAAGTTCTTTCCATTTTTCATCTCCCAAATCGGTTGCATGTTCGGTTGATCCAACGATATCAGTGAACAGTACAGTTGCCAGCATCCGGTCGGAATTGGGAGAACGCCTTATATCTACCAAACTTGACAGAAAATGCTCGATTTCCCGATCAACCGCAGTTGAGTCACCGGCAAGCGGAAAGTGGTCCTCTCCTTCGAGCTCAATATAGCGGGCATCACTGATGTGTTCTGCGATGTACCGACCATGTTTGACATTGACAAAGCCGTCATGAGTGCGGTGTAGCACCAGTGTGGGTACAGAAATCGCAGGTAGTACATGACGAACATCCCCTTCGAAGGCCATACGCAGAATACCTAAAGCCGCGCCAGGGCTGGTTGACATGCGTTCATAACGCCCCCACCAAGCACAGAACTGCTCATCATGCGCCAGACTTGGCGCAATGATGTTTACCGCCGTTCCTTTGCCCCACTGGGGTTCGAGCGAGGTCAAAATATTTTCAAATTCAACTGGATCAAATCCCCAATCGTAATCTGGTGCCTTAAAAGCGCGGGCCCACGAACCATAGATTATCAATGCCGCGCATCGTTTGGGATAGGTCGCGGCAAATAGCATGCACAGCGGCCCTCCCTCGGAGATTCCATAAAGGACGGTGGAGGAAGAGCCAACGGCATCGAGAACTGCGCGGATGTCCTCCATACGTTGCTCTAGCGTCGGTAAATCGCTTGGCGAAACCCGGTCTGACAACCCAGTTCCTCGCTTGTCGATTAGAATGAGACGGCTGAATGAGCTTAGTCGACGAAACGAATTAACCAATCTTGGTTGCTCCCAAGCCACTTCGAGGTGACTGATCCAGCCGGGTAGCAATATCAAGTCGATTGCTCCCTCTCCAAACACTTGGTAGGCGATATAAAGTTCACCGCTCTTGATGTAGTTAACCGGTGGAATTTCCATTGGGCGAGCCATCGAAGATTAAAAGCAATTAGTTAAGGGCTTGTTACGGGAACCACCCCAGCAGCAATAGTACTGGGTTTGCTATAAATGTCAATCAGCGTTGAAAACTTTCCAGGCATCAGCGTCTAAGAATTTCCACCTGGTTTAGTTGGTTAATCAGTTTTTATGTTCTTTTTTCGATGCTTGAATCTGTAAGAATCATTTCCTGTTTCCACGATGTCACAATGATGAGTGATTCGGTCTAAAAGGGGTAAACCCAACATACGCACTACCAGGGGCAATTCAAGTGCGAGTATCAAATATATCAAGCCCTGGATAGGGTTCAATGAATTTCTTGGTAAACGCTTCAATCTATGCTGCATCCCACCGGAATATTCAAACTATAACTCGCGACGTTCGTTAGCAGCGTCATTCGCTCGATTTCTTTTCACGATTTCCAATACCGTGTTTTTGCTGATGTCGAGTTGTCGTCCGATTTGTCGGTACGACTGCCCAGCGGCGACAAGCCTTAAAACCTTTGGTTCGAGTTTATCCGCCTTGATCCGTTGTCCTGGCCGCCAACCAAACACTACACCACGTGCTTGCGCTGATGCAATGCCGGAGCGAACGCGTTCTCGGAGTAGATCTCGCTCGAATTCCGCTAGCGCCGCCATCATCGCCGCGATCAACTTGCCCTGCGGCGTGCTGAGATCGAATTGCAATCCGGTCTGCGCAATCAGCGACACGCCCCATGCCTGAAGGTCATTCAGTGTATGGAGCAGATCCAGCGTTGAGCGACCCCACCGGGTAAGCTCAGTCACCAGGATCACGTCGACTTCACCCGATTGGGCCAGCGCGAGAACTGCCCTGCGCTTGACGCGGTCATCCTTGGTGCCAGAAGCTGTCTCTTTCCATACGCCAGCGACCTTATAACCACGCCGCTTGGCGAACGCGCACAGATCGACCTCTTGCCGGGCACAGGTTTGATCCGCTGTTGATACCCGGCAATAGAGCGCTGCTTTCTGTCCCAATTGAACCATCTTCGCAAAATACCTCTGAAACCCGCATTCAGCCGTGGCAAAATAGCGGCCCTTTTATAGCCTACTTTAAATGATACACGCTCGCCGTACGCGAGGCGTTTTTATCGCGATGCGGAGGAGTAATGAGGGTTAGTTGGATAGAGGACGACCTGGCGGCCGAATGGCTGTTGCAGCCTGCTGATCGGGAACTCCTTCGTGACCGTCGCGACCCCGCTCGGCTGGGCTTCGCGCTGCAATTAAAGTTCTTTCAAATCGAAGGCCGTTTCCCCGCTGGACCGGATGAGTTGCCACGCCCGGTCATTCAATTCATCGCTCAGCAATTGGATATATCCGTGGATGTGTGGCTGGACTATTCCTGGAGTGGGCGCACGATCAAGTATCAGCGTGCCGAAATCCGACGATGCCTGGGCTTCCGGGAGGCAAGGCGTGCCGACCAAAAAACACTGCAAGACTGGTTGCTGATGGATGTGCTCAATCAGGAGCATCGCATGGACGCGCTGCGGGACGCGGTGTTTACGCAATGCCGCGCGTGGAAGATAGAACCGCCGGCCGCAGAACAAATTCGACGCTTGATCCGTTCTGCCTTGCAGGAACATGAGACGCGATTCTGTACAAACATCGTCCGTCAATTGGACAAGCCAGCGCTGAATTGCTTGGACGGACTGCTGAAACCGCTCAAGCTCGAGACGCCGGATGAACAGGCAACCAATGATTGGAGTGTCTGGCAGGTGATCAAATCTGAACCGGGAAAGGCTGGACTGGAAAGCGTGCTGCAGGCGGCAGACCGATTGCAGCGGGTGCGCGAACTGAAGCTGCCACCCGACTTGTTTAAGAATGTTCCGCCCAAACTCATCGCTCGCTATGCGCGCCGCGCCGCCGTCGAAGAACCCTTCGAACTGCGCCGTCATGCTCCGCCACTGCGGACAACGCTATTGACTACGTTTCTGCACGAGCGCAGTGAGGAATTAACGGACCACTTGGTCGATTTGCTGGTGGAGACCACCCACAAGATGGGCAAGCGCGCAGAGAATCGTGTCGAGGAAAATGTTGCGAGCCAGCTCAAGAAAGTACCGAAAAAGTTGCAGGTGTTATTCCGCATAGCCGAGGCTTCCCTCAAAACGCCGAAAGGCGTTGTCGATGAAGTGATTTATCCGGTGGCGCCGAAGGAATTACTGCGCAATCTCCTGCAGGAGATTCAGATGACCGGATTGGCTTACAAATCCACGATTCATGGCGCGCTGCAGCGTTCGTACCGCTCGCACTACCGGCGCATGTTGCCGGTTATGCTGAATACGCTGGAATTTCGCTGTACCAACACGCGCCATCAACCGGTCATGCAAGCGTTGAACATCTTGAAGCAACATCTCGACCACAAGGGAACGCTCTATCCGCTCGGCGTGGAGCCACCCATAGAAGGGGTTGTGCGTCCTTCCTGGATGTCGCTGGTGGTCGAGAAGAATACGGATGGCAAAGTACAGGTCAACCGGGTCACCTACGAAATTTGCGTATTGAAGGCGCTGCGCGATCAATTGCGTTGCCGCGAGATCTGGGTCGTTGGCAGCCGTCGATACCGCAACCCCGATGAGGATTTGCCGCAAGACTTCGATGAGAAGCGGGCGGCGTACTATGCCGAGCTCGGCATCCCTCTCGATCCGAAAGCTTTCACCGCGTCGCTTCGGGAAGAGATGAAGCAGGCGCTCCAGATACTTGACGAAGTGAATCGCCCCGGTATTTCCGGAGATAAAATGATTTGAGAGGAGGAAGAGATGAA
>CAYNXU010000014.1:0-17742 GCA_964401225.1 uncultured Nitrosomonas sp. | reverse complement strand
AGGGTCAAGTCGCGAATCAAGAAAATGAATGTATACTACACACTATGTCAAGACCACTCCGTTTAGAATTTCCGAATGCGCTTTATCACGTCACATCGCGTGGGGATCGCCGCGAAAACATTTATGAAGATGATGATGACCGGCTAAGGTTTTTAGAAATCCTTGGAACGGTTGTTGTTGATTATAACTGGCTGTGTCACGGGTATTGTCTGATGGATAACCATTATCATCTCATCATTGAAACGCTTGAGGGCAACTTGTCAAAAGGCATGCGCCAGCTCAATGGCGTTTATACGCAGGCATCGAATCGCAGACATGGACGTAGCGGCCATCTTTTTCAAGGACGTTATAAAGCGATTCTGGTGGATAAAGATCGTTATTTGCTGGAGCTTTCCCGCTATGTTGTTTTGAATCCATTACGAACCAAAGGTAGTGTCAATCGGCTTGAAGACTGGCCGTGGAGTAGTTATCCGGCAATGGTGGGCGATGCGTCAAAACCTGAATGGTTAACAACGGACTGGATACTATCCTTATTCGGTAAGCGAAAAAAGATGGCAAGGGCACGATACCGACAATTTGTTCTGGAAGGCGTTCGACAGCAATCTGAAATATGGTCGAATCTGAAAGGGCAGATTTATTTAGGGGATGAAGCTTTCGTCACTGAAATGCAAAAAAGGATAGGGAAGGAACAAGACGATTTAAATATACCCCGGCAGCAAAAGCGACCGATAGCAAAGCCTTTATCTGAAATTGCAGCGCAACATAAAGACCGTAACACGGCGATCATTGTTGCTTACAAAACAGGGGTATACAGCCAACGAGAAATCGCAGAGTTTTATCGGCTGCACCCAACGACCATTGGGGTTATTGTTCGCAAGAACAGGAATTCTTGATTCTGTATCCTGCCCTATTTCACGATGATAATCAGGTCGACTTGTCGATTTAGGTTTTATTGCGCATAGGAAAAAGCTATCAAAAATAGAGTGATGTTTTTCATTGACGAGAGAAATTATTACTTAATCGTGATTAGCTGCAATTTCTCACTATGCATTGTTTCTTCATTTCGATAGGATGCGAATGATTTCGATTCCATGCGACAAACTAAAATACGTCACCAGCCAGTGATATAATTGCACCCAAATTGAACTGCGATACCAGCTTGATTACCCGGAAATAGCCGTTTGAACTTACAAAATTCGATAGGGACGACAACATCCATCTGTTTTTCACACATCTTCGTATGCTTCAAATGAAAAAATTCTGAGCATGCTTCACTTCCGCTTCCCATTATTGATTCAGCGTTTTTGACCTGACGAATCAGTTTATTTTATTTATTGGAGGAAAAATGAGTCACACATTGTATGAAACCAAGATTCAGCGCGTGCAACGCTGCGAACTGGCTGTGCCCGGTTCACGTCCTGAAATGTTTGAAAAAGCACTGAAAAGTGGGGTGGATTTCATATTCTTGGATCTCGAAGACGCTGTTGCCCCGGATGATAAGCTGCAGGCTCGGAAGAATATTATTCAGGCAATTAACGATCTCGATTGGAAAGGGCACGGCATCACGCTGTCTGTACGGATCAATGGCCTGGACACACAATATATGGTGCGCGATGTGGTCGATTTGGTGGAGCAGGCAGGGCACAAGATCGATACGCTTTTGATTCCCAAAGTAGGTGTTTATGCAGATGTTTACATGGTTGAAGCAATGGTCAATCAACTCGAAATGCAGCAAGGACTTAAAAACAGAATTGGGCTTGAGGCGCTCATTGAGACCGCGCTGGGCATGGCCAATGTCGAGGATATCGCGCGCAACGGTACCTCTGGACGACTGGAGGCATTGCATTTTGGCGTAGCTGACTATGCGGCGAGTAATCGTGCGCGCACCACTAATATTGGCGGACTCAATCCGGATTATCCCGGTGATCAATGGCATGCGGCAATTAGTCGCATGACGGTCGCGTGCCGCGCGTATGGCTTGCGGCCTATCGACGGACCGTTCGGCGATATTATGGATCCGGAAGGCTATAAGCAGGCAGCAAGGCGTGCCGCGGCATTAGGTTGCGAGGGGAAATGGGCCATTCATCCGACACAAATTGCCCTGGCCAATGAGATATTTACGCCGCCAGCGGCCGAAATTGAAAAAGCCCGACGGATTCTGGTTGCCCTGAAGGAAGCGGCTGCACAAGGTAAAGGGGCAGCTTCGCTTGATGGCCGTTTGATCGATGCGGCGTCGGAAAGAATGGCTAACAATATTGTGAAAGCAGCCGAAGCCATTGCTGCCAAAAATAAATAATCAGCATTGGGCTAAGAATTTTGATAGTTCTTTGAGAGAAGGGGATAAACATTGGATATTCACGAGTATCAGGCAAAAGAAATCTTGGTTGAACATGGTATCAAGATTGCCGAAGGTGGTTTGGCGTATACGGTGGATGAAGCCGTTCAACGTTGCCGGGAAATCGATGGCGGGGTCTGGGTAGTCAAGGCACAGATTCATTCTGGCGCACGAGGAAAAGCAGGTGGCATAAAAGTTTGCAGAACGCATGATGAAGTCGAAGCCGCTGCCGAAGCGCTATTAGGGAAGAAGCTGGTGACCCACCAAACGGGGCCGGCGGGCAAGATATGTAACCGGCTATATATCGAAGCAGGAACGGATATAGCACGAGAGCTCTATCTATCTTTCATGATAGACCGTAGCCATGAGCGCGTCATCATGGTGGGGTCTGCGCAAGGAGGTATGGAAATAGAAAGTCTTGCAGCTACTCATCCGGAAGCAATTATAAAAATCTACGTAGAGCCGGCGGTAGGATTACAGGATTTTCAGGCGCGCACCATGGCATTTGCCTTGGGATTGGGAGAAGATTTGCTCAATCATGCGGTTAAAACCATCCGGGGATGCTATCGCGCCTTGCGGGATTCGGATGCCAATATCCTGGAAATCAATCCGCTGGTGGTGACTAAAAACAACGAGCTGATTGCACTGGATGCAAAAATGAGTTTCGATGAAAATGCCTTGTTCCGTCGCCATAGAATCGCTGAATTGCGTGACAATACACAAATCGATTCGCGCGAAGTGGCAGCGGCAGAAGCTGGCTTGAGTTATGTCGGATTGGATGGCGATATCGGCTGCATGATCAACGGCGCGGGCTTGGCCATGGCAACCATGGACATGATCAAGCTGGCCGGTGGAGAGCCTGCTAACTTTCTGGATGTCGGCGGCGGCGCATCGGCTGAGCGTACCGAAAAAGCATTCCGGTTGGTATTGGCCGACGAGGGCGTCAAGGCAATGCTGGTCAATATCTTTGCGGGAATCAACCGCTGTGACTGGATTGCAGAAGGCGTAGTGCAAGCCGTAAGAAATATCGATATGAAAGTACCGCTGGTCGTGCGCTTGTCCGGGACCAATGTTGAAGAAGGTCGCCGGATCATTGCAGATAGCGGATTGCCGATTATTACAGCAGAAACGTTGGCGGATGCGGCAGAGAAAGTCGTAAAGGCACGCAACGATGTGGTTGCAAAACAAGGGTAAGGGAGAGCAGATAGAGTGGCCATTTTAATTAATGAAAATACGCGCATTATTGTGCAAGGGTTCACAGGCAGAATTGGTACCTTTCATGCACAGGAAATGATCGATTATGGATCAAATGTCGTCGGCGGCGTTACCCCAGGCAAGGGTGGGCAAACGCATTTGGGATTGCCTGTTTTCAATACCGTCAAGGAAGCGGTTGAGCAAGTGGGGGCCGAGGCGAGTATCGTGTTTGTCCCACCGGCATTTGCGGCTGATTCGATTATGGAAGCAGCGGATGCAGGCATCAAATATTGTGTATCGATTACCGATGGTATTCCGACGCAGGATATGATGATGGTGAAGAATTTTTTACGCCGCTTTCCCAAGGCGCAAAGAATGATGCTGACTGGTCCGAATTGCTCGGGAACAATCAGTCCGGAACGTGCCATGCTGGGCATTATGCCTGGACATATCTATAAGCGCGGCAATGTAGGGGTAGTTGGCCGTTCAGGAACGCTGGGTTATGAAGCGGCCGATCAAATGCGACGGTTGGGTATCGGTATTTCAACTTCTGTCGGGATCGGCGGTGATCCGATCATCGGTAGCTCTCACCGAGATGTATTGGAGAAACTGGAACAGGATCCGGAAACCAAGGTAGCGCTGATGATCGGTGAAATTGGCGGGCCGCAAGAAGTGGAAGCCGGCATTTTTGCCAAAGAGCATATGAGCAAACCTTTGATCGCCTATATTGCCGGCTTGACTGCGCCGACTGGGCGGCGTATGGGACATGCAGGCGCGATTATTTCTACGGCGGGTGAAAGCGCGGCAGAAAAAGTCGCGCGATTGAAGGAGTTGGGCGTCACCATCTGCCCTACTCCTGCCTTGATGGGACAAACGGTTGCTGAAGTATTGGCTCGCATGTAATTGAAAGTTATTACCTCAGAGGCTGTGAACAAATCTACTGCGCCCTTCAGTCGCTGCGTTAGGCGGTGCTCGTTCCTCGCTTATCTGTTTGATATGTCACGTTTCTGCGCTCTGTCCGCCTTGCGCTTGGAGTGCTCGCTACGATTTTTTCACAGCCTCTCAACTTGTTAACCAGACTTTGCGCAAAGTCTGGTTAATTTTCTTGGATCAGGCAATTATGCCATAAGCAGATTGCCAGTCGTTTGTAAAACTGAAAAACTGAATTTTTGATGATATGGACATAAATCAAAAGACCGATAACAAAAGAGTTTCTGCGATCGCCCGCTTTCTGTTTTTATCACGTTGGTTGCAATTACCGCTCTATCTTGGACTGGTGTTGGCTCAGTGTATCTATGTATTTCATTTCTGGGTCGAGCTGACTGATTTGATGGGCGCTATCATGGGTAACAAAGATTCACTCAGACATATTCTACATATTGTTTCTCCTGAAGATGCAGATGTGCCTTTGAAAATTACCGAAACAGCGATCATGCTGGTCGTGCTGGGCTTGATCGATGTGGTGATGATTTCCAATTTATTGATCATGGTCATTATAGGCGGGTACGAAACGTTTGTGTCGCGCATGAATCTGGAAGGCCATCCTGATCAGCCAGAATGGTTATCGCATGTCAATGCATCGGTATTGAAAATCAAGCTGGCTACTGCAATCATTGGCATCTCGTCCATTCACTTGCTCAAAACCTTTATCAATGCCAGTGCTTACGATGAGAAGACCCTATTGGCGCAAACAGGCATTCATATCACTTTCCTGCTGTCTGCTGTGGCGATTGCTTATACGGATCGTTTGATGGCCGCCACTTTGCACAGCAAAGCAGAATCAGGTCACTGAAGGGGAAAGCTCGTTCAATAGATGAAGGGTGCCTGATAAAGCGGCCGCCACAGCCTGCCGCCTGATTGCTTCGCGATCTCCCGAGAAGAAACACGTTTGGCTACGGGTTAGCCCGTGTCTGACTGCCCACCCAAAGCAAATCATGCCGACTGGTTTTTCTTTCGATCCGCCATCAGGGCCGGCAATGCCGGTGACAGCGACCGCGATTTGCGCTTCACTCATTTTGAGCGCACCCAGCGCCATTTCCTGAGCAGTTTGCTCGGATACTGCGCCGTGCTGGGCTAAAGTCGTCGCTTGCACGCCCAGCATTTGTTGCTTAGCCTGGTTGCTATACGTAATAAAGCCCCGGTCATACCAACCGGAACTTCCCGCAACGGAAGTGACTGTTTGACCAATCCATCCTCCCGTACATGACTCAGCACTAGTTAGCATGAACCCTCTTTCAGAAAATGCCACACCGATGTTCTGAGCAAGTGTTAGCAGCGTTTGATCGTTCTCCATGATGCAGTTTCTAAAAATAGCTTTCGAACAGAACGAGTGACTTCCACCCTGCCAGGCAAAGCAAGGTATAGAAGGCTGCCAGCAAGTCATCAAACATCACGCCCAATCCGCCGCGAAACTTGCGCTCGTAATATTTAATGGGGGGGGGTTTGAGAATGTCAAAGAAACGAAACAATACAAATGCTGCGATATACCATAGCCAATGTTCGGGGATGAAATAAAGCACAAGCATAAAGGCCACGATCTCGTCCCATACCATACCGGAGTGGTCATGGGAACTCAACGCTTTGCCCGTAATGCCACATGCCCAGATACCCATAATAAACAGTATATCGATGGCAAGTAGTAGCGCGAAGGGCTCGAGGAAGGAATCAAGCAGCCAAAACAATGGGAAGGCAACGAGCGTGCCGAAAGTACCCGGCGCTAACCGGCTTAAGCCAACCCCCGCACCAAAGGCGATAAAATGGGCAAGGCGGCTGTGGACAAAGGCTAAATCAGGTTGCAACGGCGGAACTCTGAAATTGGATTGATAGGATTCAGGTAAGGAAGTGGTCATAGCCTTTTTTCTCGTGTGTGATTGCGTTACCGTTGGAATCAAGAAGGAGCAATCCTTCACCTTCACTAATGTTTCCTATCCTGGTAAGCGGGATAGTCAATTCCTGAGCTAGTTGCACAATTTCGGTACGCTTTGTCTCCGGGGCCGTAAAGCAGAGTTCATAATCATCACCCCCTGCCAGTAAACAGTCAACTGCGAGAGATAGCATCAAGTATTTTTTCATGACCCATGAACAGGCAATTTTTTCCAGATGAATAGTTGCGGCAACATGCGAGCAGTCGAGAATATGTCCAAGATCAGCCAGCAAGCCATCGGAAACATCAATCGCACTATGTGCAATATCAATCAATCGTTGCCCTAGTTCAACGCGTGCCATGGGTGTATGTAGCGCAGGTAAGCATACTGCCAGTTCTGCCGCGTCGAGTTTGATGTGTTGTCGCAAATGTGCAAGAGCTAACGCAGCATTACCTAAATGCCCGGATACCCAAATGTCATCACCTGGCATGGCTCCGCTTCTTCTCAACGCTTTTCCTTTAGCAACTTCGCCGATGATCTGTACACCTATATTGAGTGGACCGCTGGTTGTGTCGCCACCAATGAGTTCTACTTGATATCTACTGGCGAGTGTAAAGAAGCCCTCCATGAATGCTTCTAGCCAGTCGGTTTTCGTTTGCAATAAATCCACTGGTAACGTGAGCGCAAGCGTCACCCAACGGGGTAGCGCACCCATTGCGGCCATATCCGAGAGATTGACCGCCAGTGCTTTGTGACCCAGTTTACCGGGATCGGTGTCAGCAAAAAAATGCCGATCAGATACCAATGTGTCGGTAGAAATAGCTAAATCCATCGCTGCCGTGTAGGGAATCAGAGCGGCATCGTCTCCTATGCCCAGTATCGCCTGATGAGTCGGCCGTGAGAAATAACGACGAATGATATCGAATTCAGATTTCACAGCCTGTCCAGGGTATGAAGATCATCGGCAAGAAGTTACTGTAAAGCAAGGGGGAACGCGTAGTTACGTGGATTCAAATTTTGCCTTCGTGTGCGATTGCATCTCAATAGTGCGTAATTGGGCTGCAAGCTTATCGAGCACGCCATTCACGTATTTGTAGCCGTCAGTTCCGCCATAGGTTTTGGCGAGTTCAATGGCTTCATTAATGATGGCCCGATAAGGAATCTCAAGATGATGAATGAGCTCATACGTGCTGAGTAAAAGAATGGAAGACTCGACAGGGCTGAGTTCGGATAAGGGGCGATCAAGACACGGTTGTATGTGTTGTTCCAGCGTAGCTGAGTTTGTGAGCGTCCCGCGAAATAAGCCGGAAAAGAAAGGCTCATCGACTTTGGGAAAAATACTCGTTTCACGTAATTGAGTTTCAATGAAACTTGCATCGTTTTTGGCAACTCGCCACTGATAGATGCCTTGCAAGGCAAGCTCGCGTGAAAGATGGCGACGCTTCTTGTACTTAAAACCGGTTTTGGATTGTGAAGTTGGTTGTGCTGCAGTCATGGACTTATTTTCATGTCATTTCATCAAGTTTTGCCAGAAGATTGGCCATTTCGATGGCTGCGCGTGCAGCCTCTATTCCTTTTTGGGTCATCCTGGCAAGGGCTTGATCATCATCATCCGTTGTGAGGATGCCATTTGCCACAGGAATACCTGTATCGAGCTGGACAGAGGTGATGCCTCTAGCTGATTCGTTCGATACGATTTCAAAATGATAGGTATCACCACGGATAACGGCGCCTAAGGCGATGAGCGCATCGAATTGATCGGACAAGGCCATTTTCTGCAATGCCAATGGGACTTCCAGCGCGCCAGGTACCGTCACCAGTAACACGTTCGAATCCTGAACGCCTAGCTTGGTCAATTCAGCGGTACAGGCGCCCAGCAGCCCTTCTCCTACTTGAATGTTAAAGCGACTCATTACGATACCAATATGAAGCTCCGTGCCATCAAGATTCGTATCTAGTTCAGGAATATTGTCATAATACGCCATGCTCACTCCAGTAGCGTGCTAATAGTTGAAGAAAAAGAAAAGAGTAGATTTTACTGCAAAGCAGTCTATTTATTTCGGGTTTCCAGATATCCCACCACTTCTAGCCCGAAACCCGTCATACTGGGCATTTTACGGGGGGTTGCCAGCAAACGCATCTTGCCCACCCCGAGATCTTTCAAGATTTGCGCGCCGATGCCATGATCACGTAAATCTGTTTTAACCGAATCATAATGCTGTGCCTTGGTTTGCAATAGGCGCTCTGTCAAGAAGGCGGCATCTCCTTTGCGGTGCAGTAGCACGATCACCCCCTGCCCTGCTTCGGCAATGACACGCATGGCATCATTAATGCTCCAGGAATGGGTGGAATCGTCGATATCCAGTACATCAATGACCGATAAGGGTTCGTGTACCCGCACGAGTACCTCATTATCGGAATGAAGCGTGCCTTTTACCAGGGCAAGATGTGTCATATTGGCCGTTTTGTCATGATAAGCGATCAAACGGAATTCACCATGAATGGTTTGAATGGGGCGATCAGCCATACGTGTCACCAGGCTCTCCGTAAGACTGCGATGATGAATGAGATCCGCAATCGTACCAATTTTGAGCTGATGTTTAGCGGCAAATTCGATGAGGTCTGGAAGACGTGCCATTTCGCCATCATCTTTCAAGATTTCGCAGATCACCGAAGCCGGTGTCAACCCGGCCATGTGCGCTAGGTCGCATCCCGCTTCGGTATGTCCCGCTCGTACCAATACGCCTCCCTTTTGTGCCTTGAGTGGGAAAATATGACCCGGCTGGACAATATCTTCCGGTTTGGCATCTGCTTTCACAGCAGCTTGTATGGTATGCGCGCGATCAGCAGCAGAAATACCCGTTGTGACGCCACTCGCGGCTTCAATGGAAACAGTAAAGTTGGTGCCATGGGATGAATAATTGGCTGAGACCATCAGTGGCAATTTGAGTTGATGGCAGCGTTCTTCGGTTAGCGTTAAGCAAACCAGACCACGGCCATGCTTGACCATGAAGTTGATAGCCTCAGCAGTCACAAAATCAGCAGCCAGAACCAGATCTCCCTCATTTTCGCGATCTTCTTCATCAATGAGGATGACCATTTTTCCTGCCTTGAAGTCGGCAATGATTTCCTCGATAGTGCTAATTGTCATAATTGTTTACTTTGTCAGGGTTGGCAAGGATACGTCTATCAGGCGTGCGATGTGGCGTGCCAGCATATCCGTTTCCAGATTTAATCGTTCACCCGGTTTGAGAAATTTAAGATTTGTTTCAGCCAGTGTATGAGGGATGAGATTGATTTCCAAGTGATCGTCATGGATGCGATTGATGGTCAGACTGACACCATTGACTGTGATCGAACCCTTCACCGCAGTATATTTTAGCTGTGACGCAGGGACTTTGATCGCTAACAGATAATTTTCTCCAACCTGCTCGAATTTTATGACTTCACCGACTCCATCGACATGGCCGCTTACCAGGTGCCCACCTAATCGGTCCATTAACCGCATTGCTTTTTCCAGATTAACATAATTGCCCACGTTATTCAGGCCATGTGTACTGCTTAAAGTTTCATCAGAGACATCGACAGAAAAAAAAGTGTTCTCTAAGGAAGTCACTGTCAAGCACACACCGTTAACCGCAATACTGTCGCCAACTTTGACATCGCTCATATCCAGCTTGCCTGGCGCGATATGCAGACCAAGTGCATTGTGCTTCTGTGTGATCTGTGTGATTTTCCCGACTGCTTCGATAATTCCTGTAAACATCTTTTTTGCTTCCTGAACGTTAAGAAAATGCGCACTGGATGTTCTGAACAACCCGTGTGCTTGGGTCATCTGTAAGTAAACAATGCATAACGTATCTCCTCCTTCCGAATGGGTTTCTTGTCGAAAACACGTGACAGCATACGCCATCTTGCCTAACTGCGGCACATCAAATCAACATGATCTGGTATTGCCGAAATAGTTTTCGTCTTGCCAAGGGTATTTATTCGATTAAGCGAAACCAGCTTCGCCAGCGCTGATGCTTTTGTATTCCTGCCATGATCGGTGATGGATTGATTATTTCATAGGATTTTCAATGAATTGGATGATTTATAAATTAAATATCAGGCTCGCGATAATTTTTGGCACGCTATTTGCATGTATTTATAGTGAAGGCAACTGAAGTTGGACAAGTTGACCTGACGAGAACAAACCCAAAACACGTTAACGCTGGCATTGATGAGTGGTTTGGCCATCGATTAAGGCGTGACGGAAAACCCGAACATTGGAGGAATCAACCATGTATGAGAGCGAAAACACATTCGAATTCGATCCTGAAATGAACAGTTTTGAGAGCGAACAATACGAAAGTGAGCAATTTGAGAATGAGCAATTCGAGTTTGAGGAAGCCGAGTGGGGAGAAGTATTTAACGAGGGCGAGGTAATGGAGTTGACTGCCGAGCTCATGGACGTCACCAACGAAGAGGAGCTCGATCTCTTCCTAGGCAAATTGATCAAGAAGGCGGGAGGCGCCATTAGGAAGGTGGTGAAATCTCCCATTGGCCGGGCGCTAGGAGGTGTGCTCAAAGGTGTTGCCAAAAAAGCCTTGCCGATTGCGGGGGGTGCCCTGGGTGGCTTTGTCGGCGGACCACTGGGTGCCAAGATTGGCAGCGGTCTTGCTTCAGCGGCAGGCAGCGCACTGGGACTGGAGCTGGAAGCGTTGAGTCAGGAAGACCGCGAATTCGAAGGCGGCAAACAATTCGTCCGTTTTGCGGCTAATACCGTCAAGAATGCTGTTTCAGCACCTGCATCTATTGATCCACGGCGTGCTGCTCAAACTGCGGCTACTAAAGCTGCCCAAAAATATGCGCCAGTTTTGCTAAGTGCTGGTGGAGGCGCAGGTGCATCGATGGGCAAGGGACGGAGTGGACGATGGATACGGCGAGGCCGCAACATCATTATCCTCAACGCCTGAACAATCCCTGGTCACACATTTTTCGAGGAGGATCACACCATGCATGATATTGACCGCACCACCCTGGAAAGCAACTCTGAACTGGAAAATTATGAATATGAACAATACGAAGGCAGTGAAACCGAATGGGGCACTGAAACAGGTGTTTTTAGCGAAGCGGAAGCCATGGAACTCGCTGCTCAGTTATTGGAGGTCGATAGCGAAGCGGAACTGGAGCAGTTCTTGGGTGGCCTCATTAAAAGAGCGGGCCGGGCTGCAGGTCAGTTTATCAAGTCGCCGGTAGGCCAACAGCTCGGCGGGCTGTTGAAAGGTGCAGCCAAAAAAGCCCTCCCCATGGTCGGCAGCGCCATAGGCGGTTATTTCGGTGGCAGTAGCGGTGCCAAAATGGGCAGTCAGGTCGCTTCCACTGCAGGCAGAATATTTGGTCTGGAATTGGAAGGGCTAAGTCTGGAAGACCAGGAGTACGAGGCCGCAAAAAGCTTTGTACAATTTGCTGGTACGGCAGCCAAAAAAGCAGCTTCCGCACCGGCGACGGTGAATCCGAGAGCGGTGGCACAATCGGCCGTGCTGGCAGCTGCTCGTCAACTTGCGCCGGGCTTGGTCAGTGGCGCCCCTACTGTCATGCCTGGCGGCGCAAGGGGGACAGTTTGCCCCACCTGTGGAGGCGGAGCAAAAAGCGGCCGGTGGATGCGTCGCGGCAACAAAATTATTTTGTTGGGAGCTTGACCATCATGGCCGCCGTTTCCTACGCCACATGGATGCTCGAGCAGGAAGCTCGCGCGCTGATGACCCGATTGGAACGCATCAAGCCTTTCGCATTGCATGAAACGATGGTGCCGGCGGCGGCTATTTTACCAGCAGCACAGATCGGTATTGAGCGGTATCTCATGAAGGGCCGACAGGAGCTAAGGGGATTGATTCGGCGTTATATCCGCTGGTTGCGTAGTCCGTCAGGCCAAAAATCAAGGCCAGCAAAAGCGCAAAGGCTGTTTTCACTGCTGCGGCTCAGGTTCAATGCTGTTTTGACACAGTTTGACTTGTTCAGCGATGTACTGACGCAGCGCAGTGAGCATGAGATCGGCGTTTGGCTCTCTGGGCTCGATGTCGTATCTGCCGACGCGCTGACACTGCCGAGCCATTATTATGATATTCCTCCTGTCATCTGTTATCTTGATCGTGGCGCCGGAGCTGCCATCCGACGTGCACGAACACGCTTACCGGGCGGGGGAGAAAATCCGGTCGCGGTAATTCGCGTGCCGCGCGAACGGATGATTGGCAGCGGCATTGCCTCTTCGCTGATTCACGAGGTCGGTCATCAGGCTGCCGCTCTGCTCAATCTGGTGAATTCACTGCGACCCGTTCTGCAGGGCATGCAACGAGGCAGCGGCTCGCATAGCGCCATCTGGTCGTTATGGGAGCGGTGGATTTCCGAGATCGTGGCTGATCTTTGGTCGGTTGCGCGGATTGGGATCGCTTCTACTCTTGGCCTCATAGGCGTTGTCAGTCTGCCGCGTGCCTTCGTGTTTCACCTGAATCAGGATGATCCGCATCCTTCACCCTGGATTCGTGTCAAGCTGAGTTGTGCTATAGGCGAAGCGCTTTATCCCCATCCGCAATGGGAGCGCTTGGCCAGGTTATGGGAAGCATTCTATCCACTAAGCGGACTGGGTGTCGCGCAGCGGCGCAACTATGATGCCTTGCAGGCAACATTACCTGGCTTGGTCGCGCTATTGATCAACCACCGACCTAAATGCCTGCGCGGCCGCAGCCTGGCTGAAGCCTTACAGGTGCGCAACCGTCAGCCGCAGCATCTGCAAGCACTTTTCCGGTTCTGGCAACAGGATCCGTCAAAGATGTACCGTACCCCCCCTACCTTGGCCTTTGCTGTGATCGGTCAGGCGCGTTCCGACGGTCGCATGAGTCCGGAGCAGGAAAGCACTATTCTTGCAAAGCTGCTCACCCATTGGGCGCTGAGTCATACCTTAGACATTTCAGCAGCCTGTTCTCAGAGAATATCCTGGAAAGCTGGCCGCGAGTTACCCCCCATTTATAAACATGTTATCGGCTTATAACCAAGAAGGAGGCCAAAAATGAATATAACGAATGATTACTCAGATACCGGAACGATTGAGCTGCAATATGTGGATAGTAGTGGAGATCTACTTCCTATCGCTCATCTTCCTCTCAAATTCTTTCCTGTTGATGCTGGAGCATCTGCTGTTGATGCCAGTGGAAAGTCATCCGAGCAGCCTGAGAAACAGGCAAAGAGAAGCAGTAAGGCAAGTGACGATCTTTCTGCTTGCCGGACACCTCATGAAGGCTTGACAAATTCAGATGGGCGTTATCAATGCCAACTCAAGCCAGGTTGGTGGGCGATTTGCGCGACTGCCTTTGGTGTTGAGCGGGTCGATAAGGTTAAGGTAGAGAGCGGCTGTACGGTCCAGGTTCGCGGGGAATTCAACTTGGCAATCTCGGCCGATACCTTGATTTCAAGCAAGGACTGCTCCATGACTCCTTGTAGAGATATCCGCCAAGGTCAGTCGCTACTACTAAGGGTTTTCTGGAATAAATCTCTCGGAAAAGATTTAGAGATAGCCGCATCTGCGACCAAAGGCGCTATTTCAGGTGAATCAAGGATCATTGATGACGAGAATTCGTCACAATATTACAAAGAGTTCGTGTACTTTGCCGGAGGTGGTTCCGGCCCTGCAGTATTGACCTACCGCGCCATGTCTAATCCTCATGTCGAAGGTCATCGCGACGTGAATATTTTCCCCGATGTGCAGAATATTTCCGGCAACACGACGGTTACCATGACGCGTACGGAAACATCTTTCACGGAAGATACCGCGTTCTGGACAGCGATTCGCAATAGTACGGATGCACTATCATTCAACAACTATCTCAGCTTCATGGACTGGATCTTCTGCGGTGGCAAGCTACCCCCGCCGGGTTTTGAAGCCAATCGTTTCCCGGTCAAGGATAGCGAATACAGAAAGTTGATTAGCAAACGTTTCCTATCCTTTACCGATTCCGACAGTTATCGTGTTATTAAAGCAGCGACCGAGGCCTTCGTGATGGTGAACTGCGGTGTTCTGCCGCATCATGGCTTGGGTCCGATCGCCGATTTACAGCCATTTGACCCGGATCGCGATAATGCCTATCTCGATAGGAGAGATCTGCCAATTCCCCAGAATGACTTAAAAGAAATCTTCAAAGACGATTACCTAGTGGGTGTCAATGGCAATGGTGACGTATTGCCCTACCTGGCAGTTATCAGACGGAAGCTACCCGATATCCCGATCAAATCAGGCACATTTGAAGACGCTGTACCAGGCAGAGAATTGGATAATTGCTTCGGCTTACTGCAAGAGAAACTTGCTAACCCTTGCTTGTTGGAGCTCATTTGGTCCTACTGGCATGAAGAAGGCATGCTGGTGCAAACGATGAATACCCTCTCTCGACGCTTCCAGAACATACGCTCATCGGCGCAGGACCCGCTTGCCAATCTGGAGATGGATCCGTTGCGCCCGCTTAACAATTTGCTATGGAGCTACATTCAGGATGAGCAGCATCGGTTGACGATTAATCGGCGCAACTATGAATACGATCATCATTACGGTCTGCGGCTGGAAGGCAAGGCTGTACAGGATTTCCGCCCAGTGGATACACGCTCGAAATTCCTGGAAGCCTTCCACCACTTGTTGCGTTTGTGCACCGTGTTCTATAAGCAGGATGACGATACCACGGTCAAGGCCGATGCCTTCCCAGTGCTCAATGCCCTCAAGGAAGTGCATTTGATCCTTTCCCAGGGCGCGCACAACCAGTTCGGAGATTTGCCGTCGACTTCCCGCATCGAAATGCTGATGCAACAGTGGTTACTCGCCAGACCTGAATTTCGCGAGTTGCTGCCGACCCGCATCATGGTGGCTTACCCTGAACCCTGGATGGATCGAGTTGATGCCATGAAGAAACTGCAGGGCTGGACCGATACCAGCGTACTGCACTTCCGTAACCTGGGCATGTTCGGCGAGCAGCTATTGCTTTCCATCCGCTGGGGTCATTGGAGCGATGAGTTCGAACCGGTGAAGGCGCTCAATTGGGCACGTTTCTTCCGCCCGCAGGCGCAGGGCTACATCCATGCTTACCGAGCCGCAACGGGCGTGGATCTGTCGGCTGATCCGACGGTGAATGCGCGCGTGGATTCCACTTTGCCATCGGTGTTGTTGCAGAGGCGGCTGGCAAGCCAACAGCGGGTAAGTTGAGATGCGCCGCCATGATCAACTTTACCTCGGCACTCTACCTGGGATTGCATCACCCGAGCCGGCTTCTGCAGCCTTGGCAGCAGCTCACCTTGGGTGTGCCGGCTGCGCTGGCCGAACCCCCGGGTGCCGAGGAAGTTGCTCAGAAACTGGCGCAGTTGCAAGGTTGCGAGCGAGGCATGCTGATGCCTTCTACCTTGCATCTCTTCTGGGATTTATTCGGGATGTTGTGCCAGCAGCCGGTAACGTTATATTTGGACGAGGGAACCTATGCGATTGCCCGCTGGGGGATGGAGCGTTTAAGCGCAAGGGGTGTGGCTGTTCACCCCTTTCGCCACCACGATGCCAATGCACTTTTGTCCAAAATTACACTTCAGGCACGTAACAGGAAATATCCGGTGGTCGTCGTCAATGGCTTCTGTCCCGCTTGTGGTACGGCAGCGCCTATTGGTGACTATCTGGACATTGTAAGACGCTTCGGCGGTCTGCTGGTTTTGGACGATACGCAGGCGCTTGGCATCTTGGGAGAAGCACCCGCATTACATGGCCCCTACGGTCATGGTGGGGGAGGTATTTTGCGCTGGAGCGGGCATGCCGGTCCGGACATCCTGGTGGGTTCTTCTCTGGCTAAAGGATTGGGGGTGCCGGTGGCAGTGCTCACAGGGAGTAAACGGATGCTCAGACGTTTTGCAGTTGCAAGCGACACGCGTGTCCATAGTAGCCCGCCTTCGGTGGCCGTTATTCAAGCTGCTGCCCATGCACTGGCCGTCAACCGGTTTCAGGGCAATCTGCTGAGACGAAGGCTGGCTCAGCGGGTCGGGCAATTTCGCGGAGGATTGGCACGCATCGGCTGGTCTTCCACGGGCGGCTGGTTTCCGGTGCAAACCCTGCGCGGCATCACAGGGAAAACAGCAATACGGCTGCATCAGCAGCTTTCGCAAGCGGGCATTCAAACCGTATTAACCCGGCCACGCCATGGTACGGAGGCCCGTCTGAGTTTCTTGCTCACGGCGCGGCATCGTGCCAGGGAGATTGAGCGATGTATAGACACGGTGGATACATTGGCTCGTGAGATCAAACGCTTAAGAACACCGAGTGACTCAAGGGATAGCCAACTTTGGTCTGTCAGTCAACGATACACATATTTAAGAGGTGAATCATGAATCAAGAATTCAGCTTTGAAACCATACCTTTTGAAATCGAACCCGAATTCCTAAGTGAACTGTTCGAAGAGGAAAACGAACGGGGGCGGCGTGGCGCTTATGGAGGCGGACGTAGACACGCTGGCTCGCGTGCTCGGCCTGTATTAAGCTCGAAAGGAAGCAAACGCCCACCGCCCGGAAGATTCCGACCCGCCCCGAGGGGACGTGGGCGGCTGTGGAAGGGGGTACGTGAACCTTATGGTATCGTGAGCGAGCCCTACCCCATTGAACCGGTGCCGGTTGGTTCGGAGCGAGTGCGCTGGCTGCAAGACTGCTTGAATCAGGCGCTAGGCACGCAATTGCCGGTGACGGGTGCCATAGGACCGGAAACGCGCAGCGCTGTCAGGAGCTTTCAACGGCAGCAAGGCCTCAGGACAACTGGCATTGCCGGTCCTGATACCGAAGAGGCGTTGAGGTCCGCTTGCGAAAGGCGGGGTGGCCAGCCGTCAGCGGAGGAAATGGAATTCGGTGCAGGTTACGAGAGTGAATGGCTGGAATTGGAGTTGCCTGATGCCTTTCAAACCAATTTTCAAACGCTCGTGCGCCGTATGCAAGCAAAACACCAAACCTTATGGGATAGCAAACGATGTTATCCCTTGTCACAATGGAACAATGCACCTAAGCGAGGGGGAGTATATCTCCTCATTTTCCGCAATCGCTCGCCCAGCGGCCACATCGGTTATATCGGTGAGACCGGGAACCTTAATGAACGGATGGGCGTACACCACCGGCAGATAAGATCCCATGGCCTCGATCCAGATAATTATGCATTCTGTTGGTATCCAACGTCCCGTCATAAAGCAATCGAAGAGAGTATCCGAGCTACGCTGAACCCAACGGGCCTGGTCACCAATCAACGAGAGCTCGAAATAGCGCTGGAAAGCCCCTTCAGCGAAGCGGAAGAAATCGAACTCGCTGCGGAATTGT
>CAYNXU010000013.1:2616-18953 GCA_964401225.1 uncultured Nitrosomonas sp. | reverse complement strand
TGTGCTCAAGCGGAAATATTGTGAAAATGGGCGGTAAGATGTTAAAGATGGGCTAAGCCAAAGGTTATTGGGGAAATTTCACAGTTGAACCTTCGCGACGCATCATCGAGAGCTCGGAGAAAAGTAAGGAATGGTGACTTAATAATTTCTACCGTCCGTCCAAATTTAAAATCATTTGCACGTGTTACATCTGATCAAGCCGATTGCATCGTTTCAACAGGCTTCGCAGTAGTACGAGCGAATCAAGGAGTCTCACCAAGCTACATTTTTCACGCATTTTTCAGCAGTCGATTTGATAACTTCTGTACATCGAAGAATGAGGGTACTAGCTATCCAGCAATTAAAGCGAGTGATCTTGCCAAGTTTGTTCTGCCGAGCCTTTCTTCAGAAAATCAACTTGATCTGGGTTCAAGGCTAGATCAACTTGAGTGCACGATCCTTTCGCTAGAAACTCGGTTAAGCAATACGCGGAATCTTGCGACTTTGTGGAGAGATTCCCTAATGGAAACTGGCAATGTCATTTAACGAATCCAACACTGTCGAAGCCTACGTCCGCGACCTACTCGCCGGCCCCATCAAGGCTGTCCCGGCAAACACCGTTCAGGAAACGCAAGCCAGCTATGGCCCCAGCCCTACAGGCCCCTCGACAAGGCTCAGGGCAGGCGTAGGCTGGCGCTACGCCGCCCCGGCTGAGGTGCCGCGTCAGATTCAGGAAGTGCTGGTCGAACCTTGGCTGCGTGAGGCGTTGATTCGCCTGAACCAAGAGATTGCTGTCCAGCCCGACCGCGCCGACGAGGTGCTCTACAAGCTGCGCGCCATCGTACTGTCGGTGCGCTCGGATGGGCTGATCCGCGCCAACGAGGAAATGACCGCGTGGATGCGTGGTGAGCGCTCGATGCCCTTTGGCCACAACAACGAGCATGTGCCGGTGCGGTTGATCGACTTGGATGACCTGGCGCAGAACCAGTACATCGTCACCCAGCAGTACACCTACCGCGCCGGCCCTACCGAACGCCGCGCCGATCTAGTGTTGTTGGTCAACGGACTGCCGCTGGTGCTGATCGAGGCCAAGACGCCGGTCAAGAAATGTATCAGTTGGGTCGACGGCGCGGTGCAAGTGCACGACGACTACGAGAAGTTCGTACCCGAGCTCTTCGTCTGCAACGTGTTTTCGGTGGCCACCGAGGGCAAGGCTTACCACTACGGGTCCATCGGCCTGCCGGTCAAGGACTGGGGGCCGTGGCATCTGGATGGCAATGGGGAGGATGGTCAGAACCATCCGCTGAAGTCGCTCAAGCTGTCAGCCGAGAGCATGCTGCGTCCGCATGTAGTGCTGGACATCCTCGGTAGCTTCACTTTGTTTGCCACGGACAAGAAGAAGCGCCGCATCAAGATCATCTGCCGCTACCAGCAGTACGAGGCGGCCAACAAGATTGTTGAGCGTGTGCTGGCGGGCTATCCCAGGAAGGGCCTGATCTGGCACTTCCAGGGCTCGGGCAAATCACTGCTGATGGTCTTTGCCGCGCAGAAGCTGCGCATGCATGCCGGCCTGAAGAACCCCACCGTGCTGATCGTGGTGGATCGGATTGATTTGGATACCCAGATCACGGGCACATTCACTGGGGCCGACATCCCCAATCTTGAGAAGGCTGACACCAGGGAGAAGCTGCAGCAGTTGCTGGCACAGGACGTGCGCAAGATCATCATCACGACGATCTTCAAGTTCGGTGACAACCTCAATTCCGTTCGCCCAAGTGGTGAGCAAGGTCGAACCATCGAAGGGCGGTCTTCGACAAGCTCAGACCGAACGGGAGTTTTGAACGACCGCAGCAACATCATTGCCCTGGTGGATGAAGCCCACCGCACGCAAGAAGGCAACCTGGGTCGTAAGATGCGCGAGGCCCTACCCAATGCCTTCCTGTTCGGCCTGACCGGCACGCCGATCAACCGCGCCGACCGCAACACTTTCTACGCCTTTGGTGCCGACGAGGACGATAAGGGCTACATGAGCCGCTACGGCTTCGAGGAATCGATCCGCGACGGTGCCACGCTCAAACTACATTTCGAGCCACGCCTGATTGATCTGCACATCGACAAGGCCGCACTCGATGCCGCTTACAAGGATTTAACCGGCGGCCTGTCGGACCTGGACAAGGACAACCTCGCCAAGACCGCCGCCAAGATGGCGGTGCTGGTGAAAACCCCCGAGCGCATCCGCAAGGTGTGCGAGGACATCGTCGAGCACTTCCAGACCAAGGTCGAGCCCAACGGCTTCAAAGGTCAGATCGTCACCTTTGATCGTGAGTCCTGTCTGCTGTTCAAGGCCGAGCTGGACAAACTGCTGCCGCCCGAGGCCACGGACATCGTCATGTCGGTGCAGGCGACCGACAAGAAGGAGCATCCAGAATACGCCCCTTACGACCGCACACGCGATGAGGAAGAGCGGTTGCTGGATCGTTTCCGCGACCCGGCCGACCCACTGAAGCTGATCATCGTCACCGCCAAGCTGTTGACCGGCTTCGATGCGCCTATTCTGCAGGCGATGTACCTGGACAAGCCGCTGCGCAACCACACACTGCTGCAGGCCATCTGCCGGGTGAACCGCACCTACTCCGAGCAAAAGACTCACGGCCTGATCGTAGATTACCTCGGCATCTTTGATGACGTGGCAGCCGCGCTGGAATTTGATGACCAGAGCGTCAAGCAGGTGATCAGCAACATTCAGGAGCTGAAGGACAAGCTGCCGGAAGCGACGCAAAAGTGCTTGACCTTCTTCCCCGGCATTGGCCGTGACCAGCAAGGTTACGAGGGGCTGTTGGCGGCGCAGGAATGCCTGCCTAATAATGAAGTCCGCGATAACTTCGCGCGGGAATACAGCATGCTTAACAAGATCTGGGAGGCGCTGTCACCCGACACGGTACTGGGCCCTTTCGAGGAGGACTACAAGTGGCTGTCACAGGTGTACCAGTCGGTGCAGCCCTCGAGTGGCCACGGCAAGCTGATCTGGCATTCGCTCGGTGCCAAGACGATTGAGCTGATCCATGAGAACGTGCATGTGGATGCGGTGCGCGATGACCTCGACACCTTGGTGCTGGACGCCGATCTACTGGAGGCGGTGCTCTCGAGCCCTGATCCGAAGAAGGCCAAGGAGATCGAGATCAAGCTGAACAGGCGTCTGCGCAAGCACGCGGGCAACCCGAAGTTCAAACAACTGTCGGAACGGCTGGATGCACTGAAAGATCGCTTCGAATCCGGGCAGATCAACAGCGTGGAGTTCCTGAAGCAGTTGCTGGTGATTGCCAAAGAGACCCTGCAAGCCGAGAAGGAGGTGCCGCCCGAAGAGGATGAGGATCGCGGCAAGGCGGCACTGACTGAGCTGTTCAACGAGGTCAAGACGGCCGAGACACCGATCATGGTCGAACGCGTGGTCGCGGATATCGACGAGATCGTGCGTCTAGTGCGCTTTCCTGGCTGGCAAGGCACGCAGGCGGGTGAGCGCGAGGTGAAAAAAGCGTTGCGCAAAGCCCTCTTCAAATACAAACTTCATGCGGATGAGGAACTGTTCGACAAGGCGTACAACTACATCCGGCAGTACTACTAAAGGAGACGGGAATGAACATCAGCTTCGGTATGGGTGATCGCAAGCTGGGAAAGAATCGAACATGCCTGCGGCGTGGTCTCATCTGTGCTATCCCCAAGTTAATCCCCAGGAGATCAATGCGAAAAAGATTGTTTCTAATTGAGTGCAGAGTGCTTTGCGTTGGGCTCTAAATTCATCGTACAAATTTTGCTCCAATCTGGCATCCCTCCTGGTTGTAGGTGTAGATGTAGTGACCCCGCTGTATGCTCACTGTATTGCTGGTATATCCTTTCAGACCATCACTTGGGCCAATACCCGCAAACCGATAAAAAATTTGTTGCTTTTTCTCATTATAAACATAGACGTTTGAACCTTGTTGAACAGCAGTCAAAATTTCCATAGTGGTTCCTTTACGTTTTGCATTTGTGAAGAAAATGATGTCAAATGCCAGCGAGAACCTGATTCTTATAACATGAATTTATTACAAAATGGTGATATTCCAAATGAGTAATTTGGTCAGTGGTGTTTGGGAAGCTGTCCGAATAAACTAATCTAAGTGCGGATGTACCTTGTTCTGATTTCATCGATTATTTCGCATTTTTATTCGGATTAATTTGTTGTCGAAGTGGTGCTAGCACCTGTAGGGCTATATCGTCCTCTGTTTTCCGCTGGCTGTCACGATTTCTTTTGCGACACGTTGCCCTGAAAGTACAGCACCTTCCATGAAACCCTGCCACTCGTAGAACGAGCTGGTATGCTCGCCAGCGAAATAAAGATTGCCGACAGTTTTGGCTTCATTATCGGCAATGGTGGTGAAATAGCCGGGGTGATTGCACACATAGCTGCCTTTGGAGTAGGGATTGCTCGACCAATGCTCCAGATGCACGATGAATCGGTGGTCGTCCGTGCGTTTGGCTGCTGACATCGCACCGGGGTAAATCCGCTCGAGGTCAGTAAGGAAACGCTCGGCTTCAAATTGCGGATCAGCGGGATTGAGACCCGCGCCGCGCATTCCTCCCGAATAATCAGTTAATACGCCACGCGATGACGATGCCAAGCTTGGCTGTGTCTCCCAGGTCGTTTGATGATTCGGTAGATCGCTATACGAAGCGCCATTGCTGCCGTACGCTTGCCAAGGCCGGCCATTGAAGGCGATCATCATTTTGGAATTGGTACCATAGCGTAGATGCTCGATGGCGTATTGTTTCCACGCAGGTAACTGCAGGCTGGTATCGAATTCGACTTGGCCATCGCGCATGACTGAGAATGGGATCGTCAGCACGACCGCATCATGCCGTGTAACATAAGTCGTACCGTCGCAATCAAACGTGAGTTCGATACGTTCATCACTCAATCGGGAAATTCGCACCAAGCGGTGCCCAAACTCAACCGGGTTGGCGAGTGCGTTTTCTAGACCGCTCGCGATTGCCTGGTTACCTTCGATGACATGATAGCGTTCATCGCTGAAGATGCCGAATGGTTTGAAGTGCGAACGGTTGTCTGCGTGCATGAACAGCAACAGATTCAATGCGCTTTGTTCACTGATTTCTAAACCAAATTCAATGTTGTAAGCGACATCCAGTACTTTTCTTAATAAAGGCCCGGCGTCCCGTGAATCTAGATATTCGTCTAGCGACATCATATCGAACATGCGATCCATCTGGGTATAGTTGTCAGCCGTTGGCGCGTCGATCGAACGCAAATCATTGCGCATTTGTGCAGCGAACGCGCGAAACTCTTCGACAATGGCGCTTTCGCTGTAATGGTGGCCAGCGAAGTAATAAGCAGTTTCACCGGGTTGTTTGCCAACATCCTCCAACGTTAGTCCAAACTCACGCGCGTATCCAATCATCGCTTTGTGACCGGTATCGATCAATTCGCCGCCGCGCTCAATGGTTTGCCCGGCAAAATCCTTCATCGAGAAACAACGCCCGCCACTGCGCGTCGATGCCTCAAAAACTTGAGCACTAATCCCCTTTTTCTTTAACTCATAAGCGCAGCTCAAACCAGCTAGGCCTGCGCCAACGACGGCAATATTAAGGTCGGATGGCCGCTGTTTATTGACGCCTCCTGCCAGCGACCACGACCAGGGAGAATGAGTTAACGCAGCGCCCCCAAGCAGGGCGGCGCTACCTTTGACAAACTGACGCCGTGACCGATCGATGTTTGCGGCTGATTGACAGGCGCCAGTGGAAGGATGTGCATGCTGAAGCACGGTGAATAACGAACGGAATAGTGGGCTGCGTGCCATATGAATCTCCTTGGTTGATTGCTATTGTTACGGCCAGCGCTGCCAAAACTTTATGGCTTACAAGCGCTTGTGGATTGAAGGCTTGTACAGGATAAATCACCAATGTGACTATTTGTTTAACGTAGCGTGATTGCCAGCGAAAGTAAACAGATCGTGTTTCTTTGTTTTTAACAACGGCATGCGCGTAAAATGTGTTTATTCTGTTCAATTAAGAAGCGAGTTAACAATGGTAGAGAACGCTGTAAGGGTATTTGGCAGTTTTTGTAGAATGAAATTACCGATGATCCGATTCACGGAGTGTGGCGTGCGGCTACAGGTTTTAGCAGTGACAAATATTGTTAACTGTTGCCTAAAACCCAAAGGGGGTATGCGGTGATAATGGCTTTTCTTGCAGTTATTTTTGGTTTGGTGCTGCTCGTTTGGAGCGCGGACCGTTTTGTGGAGGGTTCAGCTGCTACCGCTCGCTATTTTGGCATGCCGTCACTCCTGATTGGCATGGTGATCGTTGGTTTTGGCACATCCGCACCGGAGATGGTGGTCTCTGCGCTGGCAGCTTCACAAGGTAATCCGGGTATTGCCCTCGGTAATGCCTATGGCTCCAATATAGTCAATATAGCGCTGATACTGGGACTGACGGCGTTGATTAGTCCGCTGATTGTTCATTCACAAGTATTGCGTAAGGAGTTGCCGATCCTTATCGCTGTCACGGCGCTGGCTGCCTGGCAAGTTTGGGATGGTCATATTACCCGTTTCGATGCAGCCGTTCTGTTTGCCGTGTTTGCCGTGCTGATGGGCTGGACTATCTGGCAGGGTTTGCAGAAAAAGGCGGATACACTGGGCAGTGAAATAGAGCAAGAGTTGGATGTTCATGCCATGCCCATTCGCCACGCCATTTTCTGGTTGATTGTCGGCCTGATTCTTTTAATTGTGAGCTCCCGCATCCTGGTGTGGGGTGCGGTTGAAATCGCGCATGGCTTTGGCGTGAGTGATCTGATCATCGGTTTGACCATCGTCGCTGTAGGTACTTCGCTACCAGAGCTCGCCTCATCGATCATCGCTGTACGTAAAGGTGAGCATGATATCGCCGTGGGCAATGTCATCGGCTCCAATCTGTTCAACACGCTTGCCGTGGTGGGGATCGCGGGAGCCATTTATCCGATGGAAGTGGGGTCAGAGGTTTTTTACCGGGATATTATGGTAATGGCATCACTGACCATCTTCCTGTTTATTATCAGCTACCGATTTCATGGGTATGGGCGCATCAACCGGTTTGAAGGTGCTGCTCTGCTGACATGCTATATCGGCTATACCCTCTATCTGATAAACAGTGCGTTTGGTTAGCAAGGCTATTTGATTGCGAGACTCTGATTTGGCAGGTAGCCTGATTCAGCCGGCGCACGACTGATCAGCGGGGACAGCCTTCTAGGCATGCCACAATCACAAGCCGTGTCAACGGGTTTTCTCATGTACCAGAAGGTATAAAAATTATTATTGCTTGACCGTCGCATGATTACTGGGTACGGTATAAAGCGCAAGGACAGCAAGTAATAACATACTGCGTATTCATTTGTGCTGAGGCTTCACTTGCTACTCAGGCAGGCATCCTATTAGGATAATGCTGAGTTGGGTGGCAGGACGATATTCGGACAAACTAATTCAAAAATGACCACTATCAGAGCGCTATGACTCTAGTGCGTCGATTGACTGCCAATAGAAAGGAACTATGAGTAGCATAGAGGAAATTCTCTGGTACAAAGACGCCATCATTTATCAATTACACGTGCGCGCCTACTGTGACAGTGACGGTGATGGTATCGGCGATTTTGCCGGATTGACTTCCAAGCTGGATTACCTAAAAGAGCTTGGGGTCAATACGCTTTGGCTGCTGCCGTTTTATCCTTCGCCTTTGCGCGATGATGGTTACGATATCTCCGATTACCGGAGTATTCATCCCAATTATGGTACGCTGGCTGATTTTCGTACCTTCCTGCACGAAGCGCACAAACGCGACCTCAAGGTCATTACTGAGCTGGTCATCAACCATACGTCGGATCAGCATCCTTGGTTTCAGGCGGCACGCGTGGCGCCGCCCGGCTCTGCTAAGCGCAATTACTACGTGTGGAGTGATACCGTCAAGAAATACGAAGGGACGCGGATCATTTTCACCGATACAGAAAAATCCAACTGGGCGTGGGATGACGTTGCAAAAGCCTATTATTGGCACCGGTTTTTTTCGCACCAGCCCGATCTCAATTTTGCCAATCCACACGTGGTTAAGGCCGTGCTTCGTGCCATGCGGTTCTGGTTCGATCTGGGAGTCGATGGTATGCGGTTAGATGCCATTCCCTACTTGTGCGAGCGCGATGGCACCAATAATGAAAATCTTCCTGAAACGCATGCCATCATCAAACATTTGCGCGCTGAATTGGATCAACATTACGCTAACCGCATTTTCCTTGCCGAAGCCAATCAATGGCCGGAAGATGTGCGCGAATATTTCGGTGAGGGAGATGAATGTCACATGGCTTTTCATTTTCCGCTCATGCCGCGTATTTTCATGGCGGTGGCCCAGGAAGATCGTCATCCCATTATCGAAATTCTCGGACAAACCCCGGATATTCCCGAGAATTGCCAATGGGCTGTCTTCTTACGCAATCATGATGAGTTGACCCTGGAGATGGTGACTGATCGTGAACGTGATTACATGTACCTCACTTATGCTTCCGATCCACGCGCACGTATCAATCTAGGTATTCGCCGCCGACTGGCACCGCTGATGGAAGGCAGTCGAGCTAAGATTGAACTGATGTATAGTCTGCTGCTGTCCATGCCGGGTTCTCCCATTATTTATTATGGTGACGAAATCGGTATGGGTGACAATATCTATCTCGGTGATCGTAACGGTGTACGTACACCGATGCAATGGAGCCCCGATCGTAATGCCGGATTTTCCCGGGCTGACCCTCAGCGCCTTTATCTGCCGCCTATCATGGATCCGATTTATGGCTATGAGGCCATCAACGTGGAGGCACAAAGCCGCAATGCAAGCACATTGCTCAACTGGATGCGCCGCTTGATAGCCACGCGTAAGGCATACAAGGCGTTTGGCCGTGGTACCATTACTTTCTTGCACCCAGGCAATCGCAAAGTACTCGCTTATTTGCGCGAATATCAAAACGAATACCTCCTATGTGTGGCCAATCTCTCGAGTAGTGCACAGCCTGTCGAGTTGGATCTGGCAGCCTACAAAGGCCGTGTTCCGGTAGAATTGCTGGGGCGCACTGCTTTCCCTGCCATAGGGGAATTGCCTTATCTGCTGAGCTTGCCGAGTTACAGCTTTTATTGGTTCCGGCTGGCTGTCGATGTGGAGGCGCCTGTCTGGCATGTCGACAAACTTCCTAGAGAAGTATTGCCTGTGCTGGTCTTGCCCGAGGGGCTATTAAGCGCCTTGATGGCCAAACCCGCTGGTGAAATTAGTGATGTGCTTGCCCGCAAGACCCGTACGCAACTAGAAACCGAGGTACTTCCGCCGTTTCTTGCGGCGCAGCGCTGGTACACAGGATCGGGATTGCGAATCACTCATTTGGGGCTGGATCTGAATCAAACCTGGAAAACCCCGGAAGGCAAAGGATGGTTGCCACTCCTCGTGAATCTGTCGTTCGATACGGGAACAACTCAGACTTATTTTCTCCCGTTGGGCCTGTTGCTCGGAGAAGCCGCTGAGCAGCAATATCATGCGCTGTCACCCTGGATGCTGTCCAAGGTCAGGCAACATGCGCGCGAAGGTATACTCTATGACGCCCTGGGCGAAGATACCTTTTGCCGCTTTGTGCTGAACGCCATCATGACGAATGCACGCCTTCCTTTTGCATCGGGTGAAATGGTATGTTCCAGCACGGCGTCATTTCCAGAGCTGCCCGAAGTCATTGATATCATTCGTCCAGGAATGGAACAGAGCAATACTTCTATCATTTATGGTGATCGAGCCATTATCAAGATTTACCGGCAAGTGCGGGAAGGCATCAACCCAGAGTTAGAAATGGGGTATTTCTTGAGTGAAATTTCACCGTGCGCGAGTGTTGCACCTTTGGCGGGATATGTGAAATATATTGCTCATGATACCGTTACCGCAATTGCAGTGCTGCATCGTTATGTGCCGAACCAGGGTACTTTTTGGGGTTGTACGCAGGATTATCTGGACCGTCACTTTAAGCGATATGTAGATGAGCCCGAGTATGTCCATGAACCCGCTGCGCATGCGGTCTATCTGGTACAAATGGATACGTTGGGTCGGCGAACAGCCGAATTACATCAGGCATTGGCCCAAACTACCGGTAACCCAGCTTTTGATCCAGAGATTCAATCAGTAGACGAAATTGCGGCGCAAGTGGAGCAGTTGCGGATGAATTTAGTCAGCGTGTTCGACCGACTGGAGCGAATGCTGCCACGTTTGTCTGAACGTTCACATGATATTTGTGAACGCTTACTTAGCGGACGATCATGGTTGCTGGATTATGTCGCTTATGCGTTACCTGATGAACCGCCTTTATATAAAATTCGTATCCATGGGAATTATAACCTTGGCCAGGTATTGGTTACGCATAATGATTTTACGATAATCGATTTTGAAGGTAATCCAGAGCAATCTTTGGAAACACGGCGCGCCAAGCAATCACCGTTGAAAGATATTGCGGAGTTATGTTATTCGCTCAGTGCCGCTGCAATGCAGGTACTTAGTTGGCAATTAGGTGAACGCGCCGATCATCGTGATTTGTTGGAAGCCTGCGCGCAGCAGTGGGAACATGCCGCCATCGATGCTTTTCTGTCTGGTTACCGGACCGCCATTGTGGGGTGCTGTGCTTACCCGGATGACTCGACGCAAGCGCAAAAATTGTTTGAATGCTACTTATTGGAAAGAGCGCTGGATGCACTTGATATGACCCTTGCCGGTCGCTTGACTTCGATGGATTCGGCGATATTAATTATGCTGAATGTGCTTGATCGTATAAGGCTATTGCCTAGAGATGATGCCGATGTCTAATCCGAAAATACTTGCTCTAGTGATGGCGGGTGGTGAAGGTAAACGCCTCCATCCCCTCACCTGTGAGCGCTCCAAACCTTCGGTTCCTTTTGGCGGAGGTTATCGTATCGTTGATTTTGTCCTGTCTAATCTGGTCAACTCTCATATTTTCGCGATTTATTTACTGGTGCAGTATCGATCACAATCATTGATCGAGCATATCCGCCGTTCATGGGGATTGGCTCCCATTTTTCCCGAGCAGTTCGTTACCGTAGTACCCCCGCAGATGCGTGAGGGGCCTGAGTGGTTTCAGGGGACGGCGGATGCCGTGTATCAGAATCTCAATCTGATTTATCAACATACCCCTGATTTGGTGGCAGTGTTCGGTGCTGATCATATTTACCGCATGGATGTTCGGCAAATGGCCCGTTTTCACCAGAAGCATCAGGCTGATGTAACGGTAGCGGCTTTACCCGTGCCGCGTGCACAAGCGAGCGCGTTCGGTGTGATCGAGAGTGCGGATGATGGGCGTATCCTGCACTTCCATGAAAAGCCGGAGAATCCACCTGCCATGCCGGGGGATCCGGCACGTGTTTATGCGTCGATGGGTAATTATCTATTCAGTACGGAAACCTTGTATACCGCTCTAGAAGAAAGCAAACGTCGCGGTGAGAAGGATTTCGGAAGCCATTTGTTGCCGCGTTTGTGCCAAAGCCATCGTGTATTTGCCTATAACTTCGCGGATAATCGCGTGCCCGGTGTGCGGGACTATGAAGAACCGTCTTATTGGCGCGATGTCGGTACGATTGATGCCTATTTCCAGGCTCATCAGGATTTGCTGGGACTCGAACCAAAATTTAATCTGTTTAACCCACGGTGGCGGATTGCCTCCAGTGAATATCAGGGACCTTCGGCTAAGCTCATTCATGCTGAGGTCGAGAACAGCATCATTGGGGATGGCTGCTTTCTCAAAAACGCCAGGGTTCGTAATTCCATTATTCGCCGGGAAGTATTGATGGAAGAGGATGTCGAGATAGATGAGTGCATTGTGATGGATTACGTCATCATTCGACGAGGCGCACGGTTACGGCGAGCCATCATTGATCGCTACAACCTGATCGAAGCCGGTTGTCAAATCGGTTATGACCGGAGGGCCGATGCTGCGCGCTTTACGGTTAGCGATTCTGGGATCGTGATCGTGCCAAAAGGAAAATACGAGGGTTATGTCGGCCATTATTTGTAAGGGATCAACATGAAGCGACAGCACCGTATGCCCTTTGGTGCGGAGTTCATACAGCGGGATACGGTGCGTTTTCGTCTATGGGCACCGGCTGCGAGCCGAGTCATGCTGCTGGTCAATGATAAAATGCCGGTGACAATGCAATCGATAGGCGCAGGATGGCATGAATGGATCAGTCATCAGGTAAGTGCAGGTAGCAGGTATCGCTACCAAATTGATGATGAGCTGTGCGTGCCCGATCCTGCTTCGCGCTATAACCCTGACGATGTCCATGGAGCAAGCCAGCTGATCGACCCGGCTACGTTTGAGTGGCAGGATAGCACTTGGCAGGGGCGGCCTTGGGAAGAGGCCGTGATCTACGAAATTCATGTGGGTGCCTTTACGCCAGAAGGTACCTTCGCAGCGCTGGAAGAGAAGCTCGATTATCTGGCCGGACTCGGGGTGACAGCTATCGAACTCATGCCCGTTGCAGATTTTCCCGGCAGGTGCAACTGGGGCTATGACGGTACTTTGCTATTTGCCCCTGACAGCGTTTACGGTACACCTGAAGATCTTAAACGCCTCGTGCAGAGCGCGCATCAGCGGGGAATGATGGTGTTGCTTGATGTCGTCTATAACCATTTCGGGCCGGAGGGTAACTACCTGCATGTCTATGCCCCGCAATTTTTTACTGAACGACATCACACGCCGTGGGGTGCGGCGATCAATTTCGATGATGAAGGCTCGCGGATCGTGCGCGATTTCTACATCCACAATGCACTTTATTGGTTGGAAGAATATCATTTCGATGGTCTGCGGTTGGATGCTGTGCATGCGATTCTTGATGATAGTCGGCCCGATATTCTCGAAGAGCTGGCACAAACGGTGCGAACAACAGTCGGTGCGCAACGTCATATTCATCTCATTCTGGAAAATGATCACAACGCCGCGCATTATCTGGCACGAGGACAACAGGGACAAACGCTGCATTACGATGCGCAATGGAATGACGATGCGCATCATGCTTACCATGTGCTGTTGACCGATGAGCACGATGGTTATTATGCCGATTACGCCAATGCGCCTATCCGTCATTTGGGACGTTGCCTGACGGAAGGATTTGCATATCAAGGCGAGATTTCCGCTTACCGCCAGGGTGAAATACGCGGAGAGCCGAGTGCACACCTGCCACGCTCGGCTTTTGTCGATTTTCTGCAAAATCATGATCAGATTGGCAATCGTGCCCTGGGTGAGCGCTTAACGGTATTGGCTACACCCGAAGCCCTGCGAGCAGCCACGATCCTGCTCCTGCTGTCACCCTCAGTACCTTTACTGTTTATGGGAGAGGAGTGGGGTGCACGCGAGCCATTTCCTTTTTTTTGTGGGTTCAGCGGTGAGCTTGCTGAGGCTGTGACCATGGGGCGGCGCAAGGAGTTTTCCCGTTTTGAACGTTTCCGGGATCCCGCTGCGCGCGAAGCGATCCCCGATCCCTGCGCAGCACACACTTTTGTGTCGGCTAAATTGGATTGGCAGGTACAAAATAATCCATCGCACTGTGAATGGCTAACGTTATATCAACAACTGTTGGCTGTACGGCAACGGATGATTACTCCGCATTTACACGATATACGTAGCGGCCGCTTTGAGGTGCTTACACCGCATGCGTTGCATGCTAGTTGGCAACTTGGCGATGCAACCCGGTTAACGGTTTATGCCAATTTAGGCGTAACCCCGGTTAGTTTGATTACCACACCGCAAGGTCGAATGTTCTATCCAAGTGAAGGCGCAATTGATCAGCAACTTGCATCTGGCATCCTGCCCGCTTTCGCCGTAGCGTGGTATCTGAGACTAGTCTAAGCAGGGATGACATTGATAGAAGCGTAGAGTGCAACATTTGCAAAATATTTTCTATAGAGGTGAAAACGTAAATACAGCGCAAGGAAGCAAAGTGCAGCAACAGCTACCTATCCCAAGCTTCCCTCAAGGAGGACAATGAACGAATTCAAGTTATTAGCACGTCTAAGCGAGCTGGCGGGTATCTTGCCAGCATATACCGATAACTGGCAACAGCAGCATATTACTTCTCCCACGACACAGCGCACACTCCTGGCTGCCATGGGATTGGATGTTTCCACGCCGAAGAAAATTGCTGCCGCTATTGAGGAGCGTGAGTTACGCCCTTGGCGCCGTGCGCTCGAGCCGGTGTCGGTGGTACGAGCGCAAACGCCTTGGGTGCGCTTGGTTATGCAAGATACTGATGCAGGCGAGGATTGGGGGTGGTGCATAGATCTCGAAGATGGGAGCAGTCAGCATGGCCAGTTTCGTCCGCAAACGCTATCGAAAATTGAGACCAAAAAAATCAATAGTGCCGCCTATACCGCTTGGCGGTTGACGCTGTCTGATCAGCTTACGCCAGGCTATCACCGCTTAACGCTATTGCGTGCCGGGAAGCCATTTGCAGAACAGGTATTGATCGTCGTGCCGGCAACTTGTTATCAACCTGAAGCAGTTGCCAATTCCGGTCGTATTTGGGGGCCAGCCGTGCAACTATATGCAGTCCGGTCCGAACGTAATTGGGGGATAGGCGATTTTTCTGATCTGCGGTTATTGTTGGAGCAATGGGCGGCACAAGGTGCGGATATCATCGGCATCAATCCGATACATGCCTTGTTTCCGCATAATCCGGAACACGCCAGCCCCTACAGTCCTTCAAGTCGTTTATTTTTCAATATCCTTTATCTTGATGTAGAGGCTATCACCGATTTTCACGAATGTGATGCCGCACGTGCCATGCTGCGCACGCCTGAATTCCAGATGCGGCTGGAGGGATTGCGAGCAACGGATATGGTCGATTATGCAGGGGTTGCTGCCCTCAAGCTGCCCGTACTGGAAATGTTGTACCGTCATTTTTGTGAGCGGCACTTGGCAACAGAGAGCGAACGCGCTACAGCATTTCAAGCCTTTCAAGCGCGCGAAGGGGAACGATTATACCGTCATGCGCTATTCGAGGCATTGCAAGAGTATTTTCATAACCAGGATCCCAATGTATGGGGTTGGCCCCTCTGGCCAGAGCCCTATCGACATCCCGAGTCGGCAGACGTGCGTGAGTTTGAAGCGCAGCATAGGGATCGCATCACGTTTTTCGCTTATCTGCAGTGGCAGGCGGATTTGCAGCTTGCTGCCGCAGGGTGGCGCTCGCTGGAATTGGGGCTTGGCATAGGCCTCTATCTTGATCTGGCCATCTCGGTAGACGGGGGCGGTGCGGAAGCCTGGGCCAATCAGGCGTTGTATGCTATTGGCGTAGGAGTGGGTGCGCCACCAGAGCTCGGTAATCAGCTTGGCCAGGATTGGGGTTTGCCGCCATTCGTACCTGATCGCCTGCGTGAGGTAGCCTACGCACCTTTCATTGCCACACTGCGGCATAACATGCGGCACGCAGGTGCGTTGCGTCTTGATCATGTCATGGGGTTGATGCGCCAATATTGGGTGCCTGCTAATGTGCTACCCACTGAAGGCGCCTATGTGCGTTATCCTTTCGAGGATCTGCTCGGTATCTTGGCCCTGGAAAGCCAGCGTAATCAATGTTTGGTCATCGGTGAGGATTTGGGAACCGTGCCGGAAGAAGTGCGCATTGCGTTATCGCCCTTGGGGGTTCTTTCATATCGGCTGCTGATCATGGAAAAAGAAGCGACGGGTAATTTCATTGCACCTGCGAGTTATCCCGCGCAAGCACTTGCCGCCGTCACCACCCATGATTTGCCAACCTTGTCGGGCTACTGGCAGGGACGTGATATTGAAAAGCGCACAGAATTACAGTTATTCAGCTCCGATGAATCCCGTCGGGATCAAGTTGTGCTGCGCGCGCAGGAGCGTGCCTATCTTTTGTTGATGCTGGAACAAGCCGGATTATTGCCGGAAGGTTTGACAGTTAATTCAGTGTCACTACCTGTTGCAACGCCCGAATTTATCCAGGCGGTATATGCCTATCTTGCCCGTAGTCCAGCCAAAATCCTGATGGTGCAGATCGAAGATATCATGGAAGTACTGGATCAAATCAATATCCCTTCGACGACCACACAGCACCCCAATTGGCGGCGCAAGCTCCCCATCAATCTGGAAGCTTGCGTGGCTGACCGCCGTATTGTTGAGCTGGCTGCTGCTATGCGGCAAGAACGCCCGCTAGTTCGCGTTACCTCCCTACCGAAACGGCAATTACGTATTCCCCTTGCCACTTACCGGCTCCAGTTCAACCGTGATTTTACGTTTG